>JANLQC010000394.1:0-2409 GCA_031367575.1 Betaproteobacteria bacterium
GCGAGCAAGGCCGCGCATGGGTGACCACAATCCCTGCGTTAGCCCCATCGCATGCAACACAAGATGCGTGTGAAGTCGTGAGGCACGTCCATTGCCATCAATGAATGGATGCACCCACGCGAGTCGATGATGTGAGCACGCTGCCCCAATTAGTAACGCTTCCGTGCCGGCAAGTTTGGAATAGCGCTCCGCCCAACCGTGCATTAGTCCGTCAATGTCTTTCCAAGACGGTGCAATATGTTGGCCGGCTCTAACATCTCTTTTCCGGTATTCGCCGGGAACAACGGGCTCGTCATCATCGGTGATCCTGTCGCCCTCGGGCAACTTGCGGTAAAGCGATCCATGGATTTCGCAAACCATCGCTGAGGAGAAAATCTTTCCCGGTGCCGAATTCCCAAGTGCGAGTTCCTGCTCCTCTTCAACTTCCATATGCGCAATTGCAATGCGTTGGCGTTTGGCAATCGCGGCATCCGCGCTGAAATTTTGTTGAATGGCGCGCTCAATGTCCGCAGGCTGGGTGTGCTGCCCCTCGATCTTGTTTGTGTAATACGAGTTCATCGCGCGCAACTTTGGTCGAAGCGCGCGAACTATTGATTCGCCCGCCTGACCTCGAAGGGTGTGACACTCCCGTAAGAGCTCAGCGGCCAGCACTTGCAAGGGCCCAAGGACACGCTCTTCAGGAAAAAGCGGCTGAAACTGATTGATATCGGCCATTCTAGGACAGTTATATGGACACAACAATGGACAGTTTAAACTTAATGCAAGTACTTGACAAATAATTAGTAAGTGTCATTTCTTGCAAAGCTATGGACAGTTCATAGGACACTTTAATAGTAAATAGACCTAACAAGCGAGATACAAGACTTGGCCGACTCTGTTGCCGAGATTAAGAAAGCGGCTGCAGGCCAACAGTTGCGATTCAAAGTATCAGTAGAGCTTGGTGATAAGGTGACCGTGCCACAAGGTGTCCTTGACCAAGTCAATACACTGCTTTCAAAGTTAAAGGCGGGTTGGAAACTCGGTTGAACACAGCCTGCGGCGGTCGCGTTGCTCAAACCGAATTGCGTGCCTGTGCTGACTCATTTACTCAGCAATCATGCGGTCGCCGCCACACTACCTGACCCGCTTCGTCAACGTCACCTTCAGTTCCCTTGCCGCGCCCAGATAATGCGCGAGCGCAAATTTGCGCGCTTCTTCGCTTTGATCGCGCAACCATGCCTCAATCGTGAACCCATAGCGGCACACAAAATCGCAGGTGTACGGCACATGCGGCGCTTCCTTGTCGCGCCACTGTTTGTCGAGATACGCGACATACCAGTACGACATCGGCGGCCACTGATGCGTCGGGTCGCCATAGGCGCTCGCGTTCGACCAATCCGGTGTGATGATCTCTGCCGTCGCAGCCGGTGTCATGACGCGCCACAGCTCATTGAAAAACGCGATGCGCTCCACGCCGGTGAGGTGCTCGACAAAGTGCGCGCAGTGCACCTGTTCCACGCTGCTATCCGCCCACGGCCAAGGTGTTGCGCGCAAATCGCACAGCGTGTCGACGCCCGGCATCGGCAGGCTATCGACGCCGATGAAACCAACTTTCTTCTTGGAGCCACAGCCGAGGTCTAGCTTCATTCGTTTCGTCCGTCTATTGTCGTTGCGGCATGATACCGAAGTGGCCTTTGGCGTGGCCGCAAACGAAACGCCAGTTGGTCGATTCATCCAACAAACACCGCCACTGGCGTGCCTTTTCGGGCACTTATGCCCCAAACACCGCGCCAGTGCTGGTCTTTTGCCGAATTTCCGAGACGATAATTCGCACGTCCCGCAGGCACACGATGTCCAATGGCCACCATCATGACGTACAATCAGCCGAGTCATTTACCAGCGGATTCCCGATGCGCCGACCTCTCATGTTCAAACCTGCACTGGCTGCCCTTGCCGCCGTTCTGATGCTGACACTTGCGGCACCGCCATCGTTGGCCGCCGAGGACACGATTGTCATCAATTTCGTCAATGCCGATATCCCTTCCGTGGTCAAGGCCATCGGCGGCCATACCGGAAAAAATTTCATCATCGATCCGCGCGTGACCGGCAACATCAACATCATTTCGCAGACCCCCGTCAACAAGGATGTCGCCTACCAGATTCTGCTGACCGCGCTGCGTGTCGGCGGCTATGCGGCAATCGAGGAGCGCGGCGGCGTGGTGAAAATCGTGCCGGAAGCCGAAGGCAAGGTGTCCGGCACCGTCATTGATCGCAGCACGCAGATTTCCGGCGACCGCATCATCACGCAAATATTCGTACTGCAAAATGAAAGTGCGGCGCAACTGGCGACGGTGTTGCGGCCGTTGGTGGCACCGAAAAATTTCATCGGTGCGTACCCCGGTAACAACACGCAGGTGAATACCGATTACG
>JANLQC010000523.1:0-1697 GCA_031367575.1 Betaproteobacteria bacterium
GTCAGGACATGGCGGCGATGCTGGCCGCCGTCAAGAGTGGCGAGGGCAAGCAATTGATGGACTCGATCCGTGCCGAAATGAAGATTTTTGTGCAGATCGAAGAAAGTGCGCGCGCGCAGCACAACGCCGACTTTCAAGCGAACATGCGGACACTGTTTGTCACCATCGCCGCCGCCTGTCTGCTGACCCTGCTGTCCGCCATTGCGTTTGCGATCCTGATACTCCGGGATTCAAAGCATCGGATGAAAGATCGGGTGCTGGTTGAAACGCAGAACTTGCTCGATGTTCAGGCGGTGACAAACAAGCAACTTCAGTTCGCCAATGTCGCCTTGGAGGAGAATCAGGAAAAGCTCGCCGTCACCCTGAATTCGATTGGTGACGCCGTGATTGCGACCGATGCCAGCGGGAATGTGACGCTGTTAAACCTGCTGGCGGAACGCCTCACCGGTTGGACCATTGCCGAAGCCGGCGGACAATCGGTCAATGAAATTTTTCGCATCGTCAATCAGGAAACCCACGAACCCTGCAAAGTACCGGTCGCGCAAACACTGGCCGACGGCACCATTCAGGGCCTCGCCAATCACACCATCCTGATCGCCAAAGACGGTAGTGAATGCGCGATTGCCGATAGTTGTGCGCCAATCCACAATCGCGAAGGTCAGGTGGTGGGTGCGGTGCTGGTGTTTCGTGATGCCACCGATGAATATGCGGGACAGCAAGCGTTGCGGGAAAGTAATGCGCTGATCCAGACCATTCTCAACACGGCAGTCGATGGCATCGCCACCATTCATGCCGACAGCGGGCACATCGAGATAGTCAACCCCGCCACCGAGCGCATGTTTGGCTACACTGCGGCGGAACTTGTCGGGCGGGATTTCAGCTTGCTGATACCCGCGCTCAAGTCCGGCGCACGCAGTGAGTCTCTCGAATATTACTGCGCAAACAACGACGCGCGCGCGGAAAACCTCGGACGCGAAGTGTTCGGACGTCACAATAACGGCAGCACCTTTCCCATCGAAATGTCGGTAAGCGAAATGCGGTTGGGAGAGCAGCGCCACTTTACCTGCATCCTGCGCGATATCTCGGCGCGCAAACAGGCGGAAGGAACGCTGCTGGAGGCCGGTGCATTGCAGAGTGCGATTTTCAACAGCGCCAACTTTTCCAGCATTGCGACCGACGCGAAAGGCGTGATCCAGATTTTCAACGTCGGTGCCGAACGCATGCTCGGTTATACCGCCGCCGACGTGATGAACAAGATTACCCCCGCCGATATCTCCGACCCGCAGGAAGTGATCGCGCGTGCCGAAGCGTTGAGCATTGAGCTCGGCACACCGATTACTCCCGGCTTTGAGGCATTGGTGTTCAAGGCGTCGCGCGGCATCGAAGACATTTACGAGCTGACTTACTTCCGCAAAGACGGCAGCCGCTTTCCCGCCGTGGTATCCGTCACCGCCCTTCGCGATGCACAAGACGCGATCATCGGTTACCTGTTGATCGGCACCGACAATACGGCGAGAAAACTCGCGGAAGAAGCCCTGCTTAAGGCCGGCGCACTGCAAAGCGCAATTTTCAACAGCGCCAACTTTTCGAGCATTGCGACCGATGCAAAGGGCGTTATTCAAATTTTCAACGTCGGTGCCGAACGCATGCTCGGCTACGCCGCCGCCGACGTGATGAACAAGATTACCCCCGCCGAT
>JANLQC010000602.1:0-2708 GCA_031367575.1 Betaproteobacteria bacterium
GCAATTGGCGGATGCCGGCAATCGCGGCGTCCGTGTACTGCCCGGGATTCTCCGAGAGCAACTTATGCGTCAACAATGCGCCGTCGGGCCGCCGCGCGACGATATCGGTGAAAGTGCCGCCGCGGTCGATCCAGAATTGCCATTGGGTATCGTTCATGTTTTCATTTTAACGGCATGCGGTTGCGCGCGAAGACATCTCCGGTCCGATGGGTGGAACGCAGCGATACCCATCGGACTTGCCGCATAATGGATACCTCCCTTTCGCGTATCGACATATGTTCAACGCCCCGCTCTCACTCACGACTGAAACCGCTTTTGAATTGCCCTCTTATTTGCAAGAGTCCGGCGCGCACAATCCGTGGGTGGAAGCGAACCTGCACGGCAAGGATGTTCACAGTTTTATCGTTGCGCCGTGCGTGGATTCAAACGGCAATTTGTGGGTGGTGGATATTCCCTTCGGGCGAATTTTCCGCATCACCCCGACCGGCGAATGGGATCTCATCATCAAGTACGATGGCTGGCCCAACGGTCTGAAGTTTCACGCCGATGGGCGCCTCATCATCGCCGACGCGCGCCATGGATTGCTGGCAATGGATGTCGATTCGCGGCTCATTTCACCACTATTGACCCACCATCTCTCGCAGCGCTTTCACGGTGTGGCGGATCTGGCGATCACGACCAACGGCGAAATTTATTTCACCGATCAAGGTCAGAGTGGATTGCAGGAACCGAATGGCGCGGTGTTTCGGTTGAGTGAAGATGGCAGTGTGCAGAAATTGCTGTCCGGTATTCCCGGGCCAGCGGGATTGGTGCTAAGCGAGGATCAACATTTTCTGCTGGTCGCGGTCACCGGTGACAACGCCATCTGGCGCGTACCGCTGGTCGAATCCGGCGTCTCAAGAGTCGGCAAATTCATTCAGTTCACAGGAGGGTTCGGCCCATGCGGCCTCGCGCTTGATCACGACAATAATTTATTCGTGGCACACCACGGTCTCGGGTGCGTGTGGCAATTCGATAAACGCGGCGAAGCAAAATATCGCATCGATTCCTCGCGCGGCGATTGGACGAAGAGCGTGGTGATTCATCCTGAGCGGCCCAATGAGATTTACATCACCGAATCGCAAACCGGGTCGGTGCTAAAGGCGACGTTGCCGTTGTATTGATGATGCTCACATTGAAAGTTGAGTATTGGCGCGGTGTTTCGGGCGTTTTCGGCCATTGCGGCGCATCGACGCTGATGTTTTCTGAGAGATTCGCATCCCACCCGTCATTCCGGCGAAGGCGGGAATCCAGTCCAGCCTTTTCTCAACGCGATGGAACGGACTGGATCCCGGCCTTCGCCGCGACGGCGAATGATGTAATCGCGAGTCAACTTTCCCATCGTGACGGGGTGTGTCCATGACCAACAAGCCCACCCTCCCCGAAGGAGCCTTCGACAATTTCCGTAACGAAATGAGTTATGGCGATTACCTTGGGCTCGATCAATTGCTCGCCGCGCAGAAGCCCCGCTCCAAGGAGCACAACGAATTGTTGTTCATCATCCAGCACCAAACGACCGAACTGTGGATGAAGCTGATGCTGCATGAATTACTCGCCGCACGTCAGCAAGTGATCACCGGCGATCTGTCTCCGGCGTTCAAAATGCTGGCGCGCGTATCGCGCATCATGAACAACCTGATTCAAGCGTGGGATGTGCTCTCCACCCTCACGCCGACCGAATACTCCGCGTTTCGCGATAGCCTCGGCAAATCGTCGGGATTTCAATCGCATCAATATCGCGCGCTGGAATTTTTGTTCGGCAACAAGAATGCGGCGCTGCTGAAACCGTTTGAACACCGCGCGGAAATCCATGCCATGTTATCGGCAATGCTTAATGGCCCGTCACTGTATGACGAAGCGATTCGCCTGCTCGGGCGGCGTGGATTTGCGCTGGATGCGGAGGCGATTGAACGCGACTGGTCACTACCGTATGCGGAAAATCCATCAGTCATGTCCGCGTGGCGCGCCGTCTACGCGAATCCGAAACAGCACTGGGATTTGTACGAGCTCGCCGAAAAATTGGTCGACCTCGAAGACTACGTGCGGCAATGGCGGCATCGCCACGTCACCACCGTGCAGCGCATCATCGGCTTCAAGCGCGGCACCGGGGGAACTGCGGGCGTGGGCTATTTGAAAGCGATGCTGGAGGTGCGTTTATTTCCGGAACTTTGGGATTTGCGGACGGAGCTTTGATGTGTGTCGTCCTGAGCGCAGCGCAGGATCTCGGCGCAATCTCTCAGCATGCAATTGCGCGTCACGATTCTTTGCGTTCCGTCGCGTGACTAATTGAAATGTGCCTGATCGCATTCGCCTGGCAAGCGCATCCGGAATATCAACTTGTCGTCGCCGCCAACCGCGACGAATGGCATGACCGCCCCGCTGCACCGGCTGCGTGGTGGAGCGACCATCCGAACGTATTGGCGGGCCGTGACTTGAAAGCCGGCGGCACGTGGCTCGGCATCACCCGCAACGGCCGCTTCGCCGCACTCACCAATTTTCGCGATCCTTCCGGCCGCAAGGCTGACGCACCAACGCGTGGAAAATTGGTGAGCGATTTTCTGATCGGCAACATGGGTGCGCGCGAATATCTGCTCGCGCTGCGCGAACGCGCGGGTGCTTTTCAGGGATTCAATTTGCTGGTCGGCGACGGCGCGTCATTGCAGTATTTC
>JANLQC010000662.1:0-19832 GCA_031367575.1 Betaproteobacteria bacterium
AAGTGGTGATCACCGCATTCCTTATCTCAATCGCCCTATCCGCTGCCTTGGTGATGTTGCTGCTGCGCACCCCAATGGCGAATTGGTCGCTTGATCGAGCCAATCACCGTTCATTGCACGTTCGCCCGACACCGCGCGTTGGTGGGATCGCCATGCTGCTTGCAGTGGCAACAGTTGTTGCCATGTTTCGGATCGATCAGTTCCTGATCACCGCGCTTTTACTGGCGGCGTTTCTTTGCCTCGTATCGTTTATTGACGACAAGTACAACTTGTCGGTTGCATTGCGTGTCGGTGTTCACATTGCCGCGTCAATATTCGTGACCCATGGGTTGTTCAGCAATACCACAAGCGGAATCGCGCCGCTATCGCCCAACATTGTATTTATCGCGGCAATGGTGGTTTCAATTGTCTGGATGACCAACCTGTTCAATTTTATGGACGGTGCCAACGGTCTGGCGGGTGGCATGGCGTTTTTCGGGTTTGGATGCTACGCAATTGCGGCGGCATTGGCCGATGGTCAAGGAAACGTAATCGCCCTTGCGAGCGCCGCAATTTCAGGTGCGGCATTGGGGTTTCTCTTTTTCAACTTCCCAAGTGCAAAGGTATTTTTGGGCGACGCAGGCTCGGTACCGCTCGGGTTTCTTGCCATCGTGCTGGGAATACAGGGACATGTGCAAGGCCTTTGGGATTGGTGGTTCGGTTTGTTGGTGTTTTCAATATTCATTGTTGATGCCACCATCACGTTAATTAAGCGACTGTTGCGCGGAGAAAAAATCTGGATTGCCCATCGCGACCATTATTACCAGCGCCTGATACTTGCCGGTTGGAGCCATCGCAAAACGGTTACGTCGTATTATTTTGTAATGCTCGCAAGTACGATATCTGCGCTCGCGGCACAAAACAGTCGCTTTCTCTATCCAATCGCCGGAATCTGGGTGATAACATACGCGTCGCTGATAATTTATTTAGAGTGGCGTTTCACCCAAGACAAAAAAGGCAAGACTGAAAATAACCTTGGAGTCAAATGAAGACTTTTGCGATCAATGAGCGCGCGGTTCTCGCGTTTTTTCACGACGCGATGATGTTAGTGCTGTCCTGGACTGTCACCTACTTCCTCCTGACCCCGTATCAAGTTGATCCGCGTGACGCGTTTTTCGCGGCGATGACGTTGACGCTTGCAGTGGCGCTGCCTGTACAGGCAACTTTGTCCACATTGTTCGGAATGTATCAGGGGCTGTGGCGCTATGCGAGCCTCCCCGATGTCCAGCGTATCGTCGTCAGTGTGGTGGCAGGTTCTGCGGCATCGGCGCTGATTTTTCTGGGTGCGGGCTGGATGCAAGCACTCGGTTTTGCCCACTTCTTCGTCCAGGCTTTACTGCTGATTACCCTGATGGCGGGCAGCCGGATCTGCTATCGCTCCTGGAAAGAGTGGCGTCTCTACGGAAACACCAACGAACAAGGTACCCCGGTGCTGGTATTGGGTGCCGGCGACGCCGCAGTGGGTTTACTGAAAGAACTTTCCCGCAGCGCCGACTGGCGGGTGATGGGCCTGCTCGATGACGATCCGAACAAACGTCAGCGTTTGTTGCATGGCGGGCGCGTGCTGGGAAATATCGATGAGTTGCCGCGTCTCGCGCGGCTGTTAAAGGTAAAGCACGCAATTATCGCCATGCCATCGGTAACGTACCCGATACGCCGGCGTGTTGTGGAAGTCTGCAACAAGGCGCGTGTGACGATCCTGACGGTTCCGAAATTCAATGGCGTGACCATGAGTCCCAGTGCGCCCGGCAAATTGGTTCCCGCGAAAATCCGCCGTGTGGCGGTTGAGGATTTGATGAAGCGCGAACCCATCGTGCTTGACGACGCGGGCTTGCATGATCTCATTACCGACAAAGTTATCCTTGTCACCGGCGCGGGCGGATCGATCGGTTCCGAACTTTGCCGTCAAATCGCGACTTACCAACCTTCGATGCTGGTGCTGTTCGAGCAAAGTGAATTCGCGATGTACAAGATCGAACAATCGTTGCGCGATACATTTGAAAACTTGCCAATCGCGAGTGTGATCGGTGACATCAAAAACAGCAAACGCGTCAATCAGGCGATGCACCAATATGCACCGTCGCTGGTGTTTCATGCTGCCGCCTACAAGCACGTGCCGATGATGGAAGAAAGCAATGCCTGGGAGGCGGTGCAGAACAATGTGCTCGGCACGCTGGTCGTCGCTCGTGCCGCGATCGATTTTGGGGTCAAGAAGTTTGTCCTGATCTCAACCGACAAGGCCGTCAATCCGACCAACGTCATGGGTGCCACCAAGCGCTTGTCCGAAATGCTTTGTCAGGCGCTGCAACAGTCCAGCAATACCCGATTTGAGATGGTGCGATTCGGCAATGTCCTTGGGAGCGCCGGCAGCGTCATTCCCCGATTCCAGGAACAGATTGATCACGGTGGGCCAGTGACCGTCACCCATCCCGACATGGTGCGCTATTTCATGTCAATTCCCGAGGCGGCACAACTGGTGTTGCAGGCGGGCACGATGGGACTCGGCGGCGAAATTTTCGTACTCGACATGGGCGAGCCGGTGAAAATTGTCGATCTCGCCCACGACATGATCCGACTGTCCGAACCGAACGACGAGGAAATCAAGATTGTCTACACGGGTTTGCGCCCGGGTGAAAAATTGTTTGAAGAATTGCTCGCGCACGACGAGCAAACGCGCCCGACACCCCACCCCAAATTGCGCATCGCCAAAGCGCGCGAAATGGACGGCGCATTCATCGGCAGCGTATCGAGCTGGCTATTGCAGGAGCGAATTCCGGACGATTCGGATGTCAGGCGAGATCTGAAACGCTGGGTGCCGGAATACGTTGCTCAGGTGCGCCCTCGACTCAAATCAATCAGTGGCGGCGGCGAGAAGAAGCTCGCGTGACCGGCTCCAAAATAAATCGTAAAAATTTTGGCGCGCCCGACACGATTCGAACGTGCGACTCCTGCCTTCGGAGGGCAGTACTCTATCCATCTGAGCTACGGGCGCGCTGAAACACCTGTCAGTGCGGGTGCCAGTTTACCATCCGTTGGCGGTTGGCAACGACGGCCATGTCTTTCACTATCCGCATCAGAATTTGAGTGTCGGAGGGGTTGGCCGGTATAATCGCGTTTCCGCCATTTTCTCGTGATCGTTTTTCAGGAATTCATCATGTCCCAACACCATTCCGATCCAGTCGAAGAAAATATTGAAACCCACCCGGTCAAGCTGGCCATCGCGGTCATTGTTGGTGCGGTGGGATTGGTCGTCGGCATTGTCCTGCTTGCGTATTTTGCGGTGGGTTCACATCGTGTCGGCGAAACCGAGAGCAAGGCGAACACGCCTGAGGCCATCGCGCAGCGAATCGCGCCGCTGACCAGGCTTGCTGTTGAGGGCTCGAAGGCACCAACTCCCGCGTTGACTCCTGCGGTCGTATCGAAAGCCGCCAATGCCCCTGTTGTCGCGATGGCCATACCCGTTTCACTGCCAGCGAAAAACAGCGGCGCGGGCGTTGCGTCTGGCGGCGAGAGCGTATACAAGACCACCTGTTCCGTCTGCCATGCAGCCGGAATTGCGGGAGCCCCAAAAACCGGTGAAAAGGGCAGCTGGGCGGCGAGAATTGCCAAGGGTAAGGCGCTGCTATACGAACATGCGCTAAAAGGCCTCAATGGCATGCCCGCTAAAGGCGGCAATGCGGCACTTGCCGACAACGATGTCAAGGCAGCCGTCGACTTTATGGTTGCTCAAGTTAAATAGTGGTTCAAAATCCGAAATCCGAAACAGGGCGGCGTGACCGCCCTTTTTTGCGCGTCACTTCGCCAGCCGCCGAGTAATTCAACCGAATGGCAACCTACGCTATCGGCGATCTTCAAGGTTGCTTCGAGACCCTGACGGGTCTACTCGCGAAACTCGAATTTGATCGCACCAAGGACAAACTTTGGTTTGTCGGTGACCTGGTCAACCGCGGCCCCGATTCATTAGCGTGCTTGCGATTTGTCAGGGATCTTGGCAAGTCCGCCAGCGTCGTTCTGGGTAATCATGACCTGCATCTGCTGGCACTCGCCGAGGGGGTTTCAAAGGCCGGCAAAAACGATACGCTCGAATCCGTATTAAATGCTCCGGATCGCGATGCGATTCTGCATTGGTTACGCCAGCAGCAGCTTGTGCATTCTGACGGCGAATTTGTGATGGTTCATGCCGGCTTGTCACCGCAATGGAGTTTGGCGCGATCATTGCAGCAATCAAATGACATTGAGGCCGCGCTGCGAGGTGGCGAATACCGCGAGTTTCTGGCAAACATGTACGGTGACAAGCCCGATCTCTGGCGCGATGATTTGAGTCCGGCTGATAGTCTGCGCTATTCAATAAATGTCATGACGCGCATGCGGGTCGTATCGAAAACCGGTCGGCTGGATCTCCGGTTTAAAGGTTCGTTGCGCGAATTGCCAAAAGGACTGTCACCTTGGTTCGACAATCTACATTCATCGTTCGCCGATAAAACAATTATTGCCGGACACTGGTCGGCATTGGGATTGCACCTGACGCGGCGATTTATCGGTATTGATACCGGCTGCGTCTGGGGGCGGGAATTGACCGCGCTGCGCCTCGAAGACAAAATGGTGTTTCAGGTACCTTGCGCGGAAAAAATCGTTGCAAAAGGATGGGACTGAACGCGACGATTTGATGGCTCAACCGGAAATCGCGGCATCGCCTTCGATTTCGTCATAGAACCGATGATGGGCATTCGGCGGTGCTACGCCGAGAATCGATGCGACCGCGCCTTCCGCCTGTTGCGCGAGCTCCCGTCGCGTAAAGCCGCTCGCCGCAATCGTCGGAGCAAAGGTTATTTCAGCAATCATCGATTTTTGACGGATGATCAAACCGACCGATTCCGCAAAACTCAATTCGCCAATGAAAGCGACTGCATCATTGCGTTCACCGTCAGATGCACGATAGCGAATCGCGACCGGTACCAGCAACGCCGAGTTGACGACCGCTGGCTCAAATAGTGATGTGTGAAATTTCATCAGCTTGTCGCCGCGACTGGTCGACCCTTCTGGGAAGAAGCCAATGGTGGCTCCCTCCGCCATCACGTCGTGCATGATCTTGTTTATTTTGACGGTGTCGCTTCGACGCGTGCGCCGGATAAATATGGTTCCCGCTTTATCGCACAGCCAGCCTGCGATGGGCCAATCGCGAATTTCAGATTTGGCGACAAAACGAGTCGGATGTGCCGCACTGATAACGAAAATATCGACCCACGAAACATGGTTTGCGGCAACGATCAGATTGCGTGTTTGCACTGATGGACGGGCACCATGGATCAACAACACAATATTCAAAATGCGAAGCAATTTCGCCGCCCACCAGCCGGTCAGCCGGGCACGCTGCGGTGGCGACACGCGGCGAAACACGATACCTACCGTCGCCAGACCAACGGCAACATGGGTCAACAATCGCAGCCAGCGAAACACGCGCACTGGTCGGCGCGTATCGGCGGAATTATTCACCCGGGCGGGCATGATGTCGGACACCACACGATGGTACGTGATGCCCGCCGCAAACGGGAACAAATCCAATCCCGTCAAAGAAGTTCAAATGCATGAAGGGGGGCGCAAAATGCACCGCCATTGGCCGGCAAGCTGCCCGCCAACCAAAGGAAAATCGCGGTTGCGCGCCGCCGTGAAACTAATATCTCGTCACGCGGGTCGCACCTTGTCCGGAAAGGATTCTGACCTTGTCGCCGACCCTGAATTCTTCGTCCTTTTCCTGGGTGACCGCGATAAGTTTGCCACCTTCGACCCGTACCGTGACCTCAACGCCTTTGCGGTCGTTGGCATCTTTTTCCACCGCGCTGCCGATAATTCCGCCAATCACCGCACCGGCAATGGCACCCGCTGAATTCGCCTTGTAACCGCCACCGATCGTGGATCCTGCAATACCACCAATGGCAGCACCGGCTAACGTACCCGTCCCGGTATCGCGAGCGTCAATGGCCACATCGCGGACATTTTCGACCACTCCAAGCCGCACCGTCTGTTCGCCCCGCACTTGGGCACGGCTGTAATTTCCGCCGCCCAAGCCAGGCGAGGCACAACCCGTCATTTGGGACACAATTGCAACCGCGCCAATTACCACAAGAAATTTGATTTTCATGAATTACTCCTTGTTGTCGGACTACCAAAGCGTTTCTTCAAAAGCAGACATGTATCGCGCCTCGATTTCTTCACGCGTCGGATTGTGACCCTGTGGACCGCGGAATTCGATTTTCAGACTTCCCATCGTGTTTGCCAATCCACCAATTTTCTTCCACGACCATTCGCGTTCGATGCCATATAACAAACCGGCCCGGTAGGCGTCGCCGCAACCGGTCGGATCCATGCGTCGATTCTCGTTAACGCTTGGCACGACAATTTGTTGACCATCGGCGTAAATGACCGATCCTTCGGCACCCTTGGTGACAAAAAACGCCTTTACGCGACCGGCCATTTTTTCGATGGAGTCCCCGGTTCGTTCTTCCAAAATGCGCGCTTCGTAGTCATTGACGGCGACGTAGTCCGCGAGTTCCACAAGATGCCTCAATTCATCGCCGTTGAACACTCCCATGGCTTGGCCAGGATCGAAAATGAACGGGATTTTGAGGTCATGAAACTGCACCGCATGTTGCAGCATTCCATCGCGTGAATCTGGGGCCAGAATGCCGAGCTTGACACCCTTGGCGTCACCGACTTTGTTCAAATAGGAAGACGCCATTGCACCGGGATGAAATGCCGTGATTTGATTCGCGTTGAGATCCGTGGTGATAAATGCCTGTGGCACGAATGCACCGGAAATTTCGCGCACATGGATCCGCGAAAGACCAAGCTTGTCCAGACGATCCCGGTACGGTCCAAAATCGTCACCCACGGTCGCCATGATCAACGGATCACCGCCGAGCAGCTTTAAGTTGTATGCGATGTTGCCGGCCGTGCCACCGAATTCGCGACGCATGTCCGGCACCACGAAAGCGACATTCAAAATGTGAATCTGGTCGGGAAGAATATGGGTTTTGAATTCCCCGTGAAAAACCATGATGGTGTCATAGGCGACGGAACCGCAAATCAGTACAGGCATGGTCGGAATTTTCCAAATAAAACAACATTATATCTCCCTCCGCTCGATGGCCCTACCGCTCGTCGGAAATGCCGAACAAGCCTTGACGCGGAATTGTTAAATCTTGTAAATTTGTGCGGCACGAGTTTGCTTTCAAGGGCTCGGCGCGCTCCGCAGGTGCAGTGGTCAAAAGAAGCGAATTCTGAAACAAGGCAAACTCATCGAAAGATGAGGACGCAAAGTCTCCGGTCTACAGGATTGTCAAAATCCGACGATAGCGGGATTACCAGAAAGTCGAACATGAATCGTATTTTATTCGGGTCATTGATACACTGGCCCCACTGCGGCACCTCATCATTTTCAGAGCGGCACTTTTTGCGCGCCGTTTCCGCGCGTGCAATTGCAGCAATACATCCGCTTCCAAGTTTTTTCGCTGCCGTCGGCAAAACGACGAGCCGGAATTTGCGCCGCATTCCATCGCCGCATGAGTTTCTTCGACTCTCTTTCGAGACCCACGTCGAGTTCCGGAGGCGGACATGAGCATCCAGTCCATCGAAAGAAAGGTTTCGGCCACCACTGCCCCCGGTACCAAGGCCCCACAGGTTCGCCTTGACATCGTCAAACCAGGTGCGGGCGAATTGCTTGAGGCATGCCGCAAATCACTCATAACCCGGATTGCAACACAATTTGGCCCGGCAATTGAAGCGGTCGAAAACGAGTTTTCGGCACTCAGTGGGAAATCCATCGCGATCGATATCCGAGATTCCTGGTTAAAGGCCGGCACAGAAATGCGCGCGAATCGCGGCAACTTTGAAACCACGTTTCAGGAAAGCTTTACCGCGCAATTCGCCAACATCATTGCGGGCGACGCCGGACGTGTGGGTACGACCGCAACCCACGGCCAATCGCCGGCGCTCGCGCTCGTGGAGGATCACGAATTGGAGAGAAATCTCGCAATACACGATGTCGCGAGCCTGCTGTCGGACGCAATCGGTATCGAGTTGCCATTGATTTCCGAGCGTACCGGTTATTTACTCTGTGAACCGGCAATACAAGACGATGCGAATCCGTTTGCACCACGAATTATTGCCAATGCGCTAATCACGTCATGCGATCAACTTGAAATCAGCGAGCCGGTAAAACTTCACCTGTTGCGCTCGGTCGCGCGCAATTTTTCCGGGCACATGCGCGCGGCGTATGGCGAAATGAACCGCCAGCTGATTTCGCAAGGCGTGCTTCCAGACCTCGAATCAGGTCATCGAGCCTATCGCAAGACCGTTGCCAATGCGGGCCGAGAGTCGCCGCAAGCAAATCGGGCGCAACCTGCATCAACTGCGACCAAGACAACCGCGCCGAAGGGCGACAACGCAAATCCATCGGCCGACATTATTGCGACTCTGCGGCAATTGTTGGCAGGCGGACAGGTATTTGATGCAGCACTAAGCGCCGGCAACGCAGCACCTGCCGCCCACGGCGTCACGACCGGCAGTTTCGCGCCCGCTCCTCCGGTCATTCTGCGCGACAGCAATCTGGGCCCGCTGACCGCAGAAATGCAGCGAATTGCTGAAAGAAAGCCGTTGGTGACCGAAACCGGGCTGGTCGCGATGCTTTCCCAAATACAGCTACGTCTCGATTCGATGGGTAGTGGCCAACGCACATCAACTGTGCATGCGGATAACCATTCTGAAGAAGTGCCGCCGACCAATTTGAACTTGCTTCACGGCATCAAAACGCCGGAAATGCTGGAGCGCGCGGCCCCGATTGACATCATGACCATCGACATCGTCGCAATGCTTTTCGACTACATTTTCGATGACGACGCAATTCCCGATGCGATAAAGGGCCTGATCGCCCGACTGCAAATTCCCGTCCTGAAAGTGGCCCTTCTGGATCGGTCATTCTTCTCGATGAAGTTGCACCCCGCCCGCCGTTTGCTGGATGCGCTCGCCAGTGCGGCAATTTGTTTCGCGGGTACCGCGCACCGCGAGGATCCGCTATACCGCATGATCGCAACGGTCGTAAACCGCGTTCACGCCGAGTTTGAAACCGATATTCAGATATTTGCCGAGTCTCTCGCTGAATTCGAGAAATTCATGGCCGAACGCGAATTGGCCAATGCGGAATTCATTGAACAATCGGCACGCATCGTCAGTGAACGCGAATCGCGCGAAATGGCGCGCCTGATCGCGTTGGATGAAACCGACAAGCGAAGCGCCAATGTGGAATTGCCGGTGCCGGTTGTGGCACTCTTGAAGGGCCCGTGGGCGCGCGTGCTGGAGCGAATTTATCTGCGCGAAGGTGGTCGTCTCGGCGGTTTCGCGCAGGCGCTGGAGACGATCGACAATTTAATCTGGAGTGTGACGCCAAAAGCCAACGCGGACGAGCGGAAACGGCTCGTTCTGATGCTGCCTGGACTGCTGAAAGGCCTCCAATATGGCATGGCAATCGCCGCCGTCGATCCCGATGACCGCAAGCAGTTTTTCGCCACGCTGGTCGATTGCCACGCGGCCGCAATCAAGGCAGGATTGCGCGGCGAGCGGGTAGTCTCGCTGATGGCCCGGACACCGACAAACAGCGGTGCAGCACCGTTTTTTGAAAAATTGATTGCCGAAGAAAACCGTCGCGAAACATTGCGCAAGAATGCCGCGCGAACAGGTATCGTACGCATACAATTTTCTGATCATGGCGTTGAAATTGAGGAGCTCGATGGACGCGGACAGCGGACATACCCCGCAGAGGCGGACCGGACTGACGCGGCGAAAATGCCGCAACTTCATGTCACCCGCGGCGATGACATCGATGCCACCGCGAACACCGCGAAATGGTTGCCAAAGCTAAGGCGCGGCGTGTGGGTCGAGTTTGCGCAAAATGACAACAAGTTCACGCGCGCGAAGCTGGCCTGGATCAGCCCGTTAAAAGGGATGTACCTCTTTACAAGCCCGGGTGCCAGCGAGGCGCTGTCAGTGGCACCGGAGGCGCTGCTGGATCAATTGCGGCGAGGTGCCGCACGCGTAATAGACGAATCGTCAATGATGGATCGCGCCGTGGACAAACTAGTGAATTCGCTGTCACACGAGGCACGCGCATGAGCGAAAGCAGTCACCAAATCAATCGTAAAAGGCGCGCACACCGTATCCTGACGCTTGCGCTTTGGTCGCCAGCTCAAGGCTTAGATTGACGTAAAGCTCCATATTGGGCGCAAGGTTTTCGTCTCTGCCGGGCATGCGTCCCATATATTCTTCCGGACGCAAAACCCGGCTCAGGATCACTTGATTGGCATTGTCGGTCAGCTTCAATTCAATCAACGGAAGATCCTGCCGGGTCGGGCCGCGATTGGCCAGCGTTGCCGTCAATAAAATTCGCCCGGCCTTTCCCGGCGTCTCGATCAGATCTGATGCCTCGATACCAATCTTTCCTTCCTCGCGTCCCCAAGAAAGCCCGCATCCGGCCCAATCGCAAACCCAGACGAATGCCGGGCGCAGCTCCGGAAAAGACTGCGTGATCGTGGAGCGATATCCATAGGCGACTTGCACGCCAAGACCAAGGAACAGAATCGTGCTGGCAAACAACCACCGGCTCGCGCGGACCGTGGCGCGCGGTGCGCGATGTCCGGGGATGGGGGCAAGCAGAGGATTTTCGGCCAGCCCCTCAGCGTCAGGTTTAACCGTGTTCGACCGTGGCAAAGGCGACAAGCCGGAAAGCGAGGGCAGGTCGTGAGAAACGTGTGGCGCAGGGGTTTCATGATCGAGAAAAGTCACAAGTTCTGATGTGACTGGCGTCTGGATGTCAGAGTCATAATCAGTCTGCGTAAACTCCTGGGGCAAGGCGGACGGCTCCTCGCGTAAAAAAATAGTCTCGCTCAGACTCGGTGGCGACTCCCGATCCCGCTCCGCCAATGGCGGTGTGGTATTTGATGGCTGCGGCGAGGCATCACTTTCAGCGATGCGTGTCAGCGACTGGAATGCGTTAAATACGTTGCGGCATCGACCGCACATGACGCGTCCCTGGCGCACTCCGAGTTGTTCCGGTTGAACCTTGAATTGCGCGGAACAATTTGGGCAGGTGGTCAGTAACATGAAAGAAAGTATAGCCGACCCGGGGTGGAATTCTTCACCAACGCCCCCGCACTATTGCCTGTCCGCAACAGGCAATTCAACGAATCGCACCGTTGTTACTGCGCAATCTCGCCGCGACACATCACGATGCTGCAAGGCGCATTCCCGAAATGCATGACCAGCCCTCTTCGCTTTTCCACACCGCAAGATGAAACCATGGGCGATAAATGCCGATAATTTCTTCTGCCTGATGATCAAGTATCCCTGCAAGCACCAGCGATCCTTCCGCGCGAGTGTGCGACGCGAGCAGGGGTGCAAGCATTTTCAGCGGATTGGCAAGAATATTCGCCACCGTGATTTCCGCAAGCGCAATCAGTGGACGGTCAGTCGTTGAAAATTCGATGGCGACTGAATTCTGGTTTGCATTGAATTGGGCGGCATCGATTGCCTGTTGATCAATATCCACGCCAATGGCGCGCGCGGCACCCAATTTCATCGCCGCAATCGCGAGAATTCCCGATCCGCAACCGTAGTCAAGCACCGTCGGGGCGTCGTTGGCACGCAGATTCGCCTCCAGCCACTGAAGGCAGAGCCGAGTCGTTGGGTGGCTGCCGGTGCCAAATGCGGCACCTGGATCGAGCGAGATATTGACCGCATCCGGATGCGGTGCGCGGTGCCAGGTCGGCACAATCCAGATCAATTCAGAAATGCGGATCGGTTGAAATTGTTCGCGATTTTTTCGTACCCAGTCGGTGTCCTCGACAAAATTCAGCGTGAGCGCGGGCACCTCAAGGGCAAGCGAATTGAACGCAGCGGCAACTGCGGCGGGCGCATCGATATCAGCGGCGAACATGACGGTCAGGCGGCAGCGATCCCACCACCCACCATCTGCACCGGGTTCACCGAAAATCGGCTTTTCGCTTTCGGTACCCTCGAGCGCGTCTTCGATGTCAATCGACAACGCGGCGCGCTCCATGAGCGCATCGCCGAGCGCGTCGGTGTGCTCGCGATCGAGATCAAAAGTGATTGTTTGAAATGGCATACACTGGACGCCATGGTGGCGTCTGGCATGAAGGCCTGTTCGCGCTGGATCAGTCGCTGTCGCCGGCGATTTTTTTCAGCGCGGCCATTCGCTCTTCGAGAAAATGTATCGACGTGCCGCCACCGATGAAGGCCGCATCATTCATCAATTCCTGATGAAGCGGCAAATTGGTGTGAATGCCTTCGACCACCATTTCCGATAATGCAGTGCGCATGCGCGCAAGCGCCTGATCGCGCGTGTCGCCATGCGCGATCACCTTGGCGATCAGCGAATCATAGTATGGCGGCACGAAATAATCGGCGTAGACATGTGAATCGACCCGGATCCCCGGGCCACCGGGCACATGAAAACGCGTGATGCGTCCGGGCGACGGCACGAATGACACCGGATTTTCAGCGTTGATGCGGCATTCGATCGCGTGTCCGCGCAGCACGATATCCTTTTGGCGGTATCGCAGTTTTTGCCCCGCTGCAACGCGAACTTGTTCCTGAACGATGTCGATACCGGTGATCATCTCCGTCACCGGATGTTCGACCTGTATGCGGGTATTCATTTCAATGAAATAGAACTCGTCATTTTCATAAAGAAACTCAAACGTGCCGGCACCGCGGTAGCCTAATTTCACGCAAGCTTCCGCGCAGCGTTCCCCAATGCGGTCGCGCACGCGCGCTTTGAGCATCGGGGCCGGTGCCTCTTCGATAATTTTCTGGTGCCGCCGCTGCATTGAGCAATCGCGCTCCCACAAGAAGAGCGCATTGCGATGTTCATCCGCCAACACCTGAATTTCTATATGGCGCGGATTCTCCAGAAATTTTTCAAGATACACCATCGGGTTGCCGAACGCGGATTGCGCCTCGGCCTTGGTCATTTGCACGGCGTTGACCAATGCCGCTTCGGTGTGAACCACGCGCATGCCGCGCCCGCCGCCGCCGCCGGCGGCCTTGATAATGACCGGGTAGCCCACCGCTGCGGCGATCTTGCGAACTTCCTTGGGGTCATCGGGCAATGCGCCTTCCGAACCGGGCACACAGGGAACGCCGACCTTTTTCATCGCCGCTTTCGCCGCGACTTTGTCGCCCATGGTGCGGATGTTTTCCGGGCGCGGCCCGATGAATACAAAGCCGGAATTCTCGACCCGCTCCGCGAAATCGGCATTTTCGGAAAGGAAACCGTACCCGGGGTGAATCGCCTGTGCGTCGGTGACTTCAGCCGCGCTGATGATGGCCGGGATATTGAGGTAACTGTCTTTCGACGGTGCCGGACCGATGCAGACCGATTCATCGGCCAACATGACATATTTTGCGTCCGCATCGGCAACCGAATGCACGGCGACGGTCTTTATTCCCAGTTCACGGCACGCGCGCTGGATACGAAGCGCGATCTCGCCGCGATTTGCGATCAGAATTTTCTCGAACATGGCCCCTTGGCGGGGGCCGGAACCAAATACCGCCATAGTTGATTCCCGCCCTTACTCGATGATAAAGAGCGGTTGACCGTATTCGACCGGCTGACCATTCTCCACAAGTATGGCTTTGACCACCCCGGTCGCATCGGACTCGATTTCGTTGAGCAACTTCATCGCCTCAATAATGCAAAGCGTTTGCCCCTTCGAGACCGATTGGCCAATCTCGCAAAAAACCGGCGAGCCGGGCGAAGGTGAACGGTAGAACGTGCCGACCATCGGCGACTTCAGGGTATGACCGGTTGGCACGGTTGGGCCTGCCGATTCTTGCACCGGCGGCACCGCAGAATTCACGTCGACCGGCAAAACAATATTGGATGCGGCAACAGGCGCCGGCAGGTAGGCGGGAAAACTGCCGGTTCGGCTGATCCGCACTTTTTCTTCGCCTTCGGTGATTTCCAATTCAGCAATTCCAGACTGCTGCACCAAGTCGATTAGCGTCTTTATCTTTCGCAGATCCATCGTGTTTGAAGCTCCTACCTTTGATTTCGCCATCAATGCCACACGCCGAAACGAGCGGCCAGCGCAAAAACTTGGCACGTGTCAAATGAGTTTGGGTGAGGTACGCGGATTGTTTTTAAATTGTTTTGCGTGTAACAGACATCAGTTTATCGTACGTCGCATCTTGTTCGTACGTCGGATCCTGTTCGTACGTCGCATCCTGTTCGTACTAGGTATGGCGGAACGAAGCCCAACGGGAAGGCAATCAGTTTGCCTCAAAGCGGCGCGCGATGTCCAGCTTTTGAATCGCTACATTTTTGTGAATTAGACCATTTTCACAACGGATGTTGCATTTTTGACGAAGTTTTCGGACCCGGACGTGATGCAGCGCACAATTTTGGCAGTCTGACTCACTAGAATTTCTTTCAGAGCGAAAGTGCGTGCCGTCGCCGACATTTTTATAAGACAATCATCGAAATAGCCAGACATTACCTTATTTTGGCATATTTTTTGTCGCAAGTTCGACCATTTCGGATTCGTGAACGATGCCCATTCGGCTGAAAATAATTTCTCCACCTGGCCGAATGACGACCGTAAATGGCAACAGGCCAAGTCGATTTCCAAGCCTTTTGGAGAACTCCATCGCGCGGCTCTCATCCGCATAAAGCGGGTAACTCATTGGCATTTTTTCGGAGAAATTAGCCACATTTTCGCGAGAATCAACGGCAATGCCAATAATTTGCAGCCCATCTGATTTGTATTTATCGTGAATTCTGGACAACATTGGCATTTCATCTTTGCACGGGCCGCACCATGTGGCCCAAAAATTGATCACCAACAGCTTGCGCTGCCATTGGCCCAATTCCTGTGTCGTTCCAGTGAAATCGGTAAATCGCGCGGAGTACAGGGTTCCCGGCGTTATATCGACCTTTATATCGCCCTTTATATCGACCTTTATGTCGACCTTCCGCACCGACGCATCCGCCACCAGACTTCTGGTGGGTGCGCGATCCAGCCAAAGTGCGATTCCGGCAAGAATCAGCATCATCGCCGCCGCGAGTCCAAGCATTAATTTCGGCACTGGCCACCGCACTGATCGTAACGCCCGGAAAAACAGCGTCTGCGCGTCATTTACTATTTTTCAAGCGATCAATCAACTTTCCACCCGCATCCCCATGTGAAATGCCCGATGACTCATTGCTTTCGGGTTCAACCCAATTACTGGATGAAGGTGTAAGCGCAATCGTCTGGCGCAACGGCGGATAACAAACACCAACGTCCGCACAACCTTGTGAATGCGCGATCAGAGTCAGTTTATTTCCGTCAGAACTCATTGCCTCATCAGCCATCGCTGGAATTGGAATGAGTAGGCGCACACTTTTGCGATAAGTGACGACCCTCCCAAAGGTTACATCCTGCCTCCATTTTCCCGCAGGCCAATTTTTCGGTTTAATGACAAGCGGTTGCCCATTCGCGAGAAAACGAAATCGATCACGGTACAGGTAATAACCATCGGCAATGACATAGCGCACCTCAATTGTCTTGTTGCCTGTGAGCCTCGCCGAAACCGCGAACGCCTTTTCACCTTCGAGCAGATCGGTCGGTCCCACCGGCTCTGTTGCCGACGAAGCAATGGTCACGCATGCATAAATGAGCGCTAAAAAAAGGCGAACTGTCAGCCCCAAATACGTTACTTTCACGCTAATCTGGAACCTGTTGCACGCGGGTTTCATCAAAAATCCATTTCAAGTAATCGGGGAGTCCGGCGCTCACCGGGAAAGCGAGAATTTCTGGCGTTTCATAGGAATGTAGACGCCGGATGTCAGCTTCAAGTTCCAAGTAGCGGTCAGTGGTGGATTTGATCAACAGTGTGATTTCAGTGCTAACGTCAATTTTTCCATGCCAACGATAGCGTGATATTCCCGGCGGCAACATGTGAACGCAAGCGGCAAAACGCCGTTGTAACAATGACTCACTGATCTTTACAGCAACAATTTCATCCGGTACTGTGGTAATTACGATAAGTGTCCCCATGTCGGCAGTATTGGCGAAGTTTGCGTTCAATTTGACGCGGGTCTTTGAAAGGAAACAATCATGCGATTGCTGCTCATCGGCATTTTAATGGGATTCCCGTTGCTGGAAGGCGCGGTGCTATATGCGCTCGCATCGGGCCCATCTGGCCACGGCGGCTGGGTGCTCGCATGGCTGCTGTTTGCATTCATTGCCGGCGTCGTCCTCATCAAAGAGGCGCGTTTTTCGCTGATCACGCGGCTCGCAGGCGCATTTTCGCAAGGGCAGTTTTCGCTGGCCGCCCTGATCGACAGTTTTCGCACCGTGATCGCCGGCCTGCTGCTGATTTTTCCGGGAATTATTTCCGATGTGATGGCACTGATTCTGCTGTTGTTGCCAATCCGCGAGCCCGCGTATCAATATGCTGGTCGATCAGCCCACGGGCCGCGCCTCCGGCCCGATGGCGCAATCGAGGGGGAGTTTCGGCGCGAACAATAACCTCATCGCGAACCCGGCGAAATTTTCTGCAGGAAATCGTCAACGGTGGGATATTGCAATCGACACCGCAGTTCGCGTTTCAGGCGCGCATTGCCGATGCGCCTTGATTCGCTCATGAATGACATCAGCGCCGGCGACAGAATTTTTGCAGCCTCGACCCGCGATACGCGGGGCGGGCGCGGCAAGTCAAACGCATCAGCGACACGGTCAAAGTAATCCGACATCGACAGCGCCGAATCATCAACCGCGTTGTAAACCCTTCCCGCCCGCCCGCGCTTCATCGCCGCAATCGCGGCACGCGCCAGATCGTCGGCATGGATATGATTGGTGAATACGTCGTCCTTTGCCATCAACGCGGGCGTACCGCGGCGCAATCGATCAATCGGCAAACGATCATTGGCGTAGATCCCCGGTGCGCGCAAAATAGACACCGTCACGCCGCTGCGCCGCCCCCACGCAATCAGGGAGCGTTCCGCGTCCACCCGCCGACGTGCCCGCGCCGTGGTCGGCATCAGTGCTCGCGTTTCGTCAATCCATTCGCCGCCACAATCGCCGTAAACACCAGTGGTGCTCACGTACACCAGACGGCGCGGCTGGCGGCATGATCGCCACACCCGAGGCAATTGAGTTTCCGGACGTGCGGGCCGGCCCCGCAGCGGGCGAGTCAATGCCGCCAGCAAATGTCGAGTATGCGTATCATGGCGTCCATGGCCCGGCGGCGGCGCAAAATGAAAGACCACGTCGGCAACCCCCGCGATTTTCTGTAAACTGCGCGGTCGTCGCAAATCTCCGCGAACGGGAACAACGCCCATGCCGCGCGCGGTACGGGCATGATCGGCGCTTCGAACCAACGCACTCACGGCATAGCGGTCACGCAGGCGTTTTGCCACACGCTTGCCAACATCGCCAAAACCAACAATCAATATTTTGATAGGTGAACGCATGATGTCGCGAAGTATAAAGAATCCATGTTGAAACCCCCATGAGCACGCCCGAATACAAAATCACTTTGCTGCCATCCGGACACACCTTTCAGGCTGCCCATGACGAGACCGTTCTTGACGCGGCGCTACGACAGGGAATCGGCCTGCCCTACGGCTGCCGCAATGGCGCATGCGGTTCCTGCAAAGGCGTGATCATCGAAGGCGAATTCGACTACGGCGTCTACCAGGAACGCACGCTCGGTGCCGAAGAAAAGACGGCCGGCAAGGCGCTGTTCTGCGTCGGCAAGCCACGCTCCGACCTCACTTTGCAAGTCAAGGAAATCGGTGGCAGCAACGATATCCGGATTCGCACGTTGCCGTGTCGCGTGGAGAAAATTGAAAAAGTCGCCGCCGATGTCGCCGTGCTTTCGCTTAAATTGCCTGCGCAGGAGCGGCTGCAATATTTCGCCGGGCAGTACATTGATATTTTGCTGAAGGATGGAAAGCGGCGCAGTTTTTCCATCGCCAATGCGCCGCATCATGATCAATTCCTTGAACTGCATATTCGCCAGATTCCCGGTGGACAATTCACCAATCATGTTTTCAACGAAATGCGCGAACGCGCCATCGTTCGTTTTGAAGGCCCGCTGGGCACGTTTTTCTTGCGCGAAGACTCCGGCAAGCCGATTATTCTGGTGGCAGGCGGCACCGGATTTGCACCGATCAAGGCGGTGATCGAACACGCGTTGTACGAGCATGTGGATCGGGAAATGGTGCTTTATTGGGGCTGCCGCACATTGCCGGATCTGTACCTGCCCTTGCTACCCGCCCAGTGGGCGCGCGAGCATCCAAATTTCACTTTCATTCCCGTTCTCTCCGACCCCAAACCCGAGGATAATTGGCCTGGACGGATCGGATTGGTGCATCAGGCTGTCCTCGATGATTTTGCGTCATTGTCAGGCTATCAAGTCTATGCCTGCGGCGCGCCCATCATGATTGATGTCAGCCGGCAGGCGTTTGGCGAACGCAGTCTGCCGGAAGATGAGTTTTTCGCCGATTCTTTTACCTATTCCGCGCATTCGGAACCCGCAGCAAATCAATAACCACAATTCACTTTCAGGAGTACAACATGATCAAAGCAGGCGATACCGTCCCCAATGGCGTATTGAGCGAATTCATCGAAGTCGAAACCGCCGGCTGTGCGTTGGGCCCGAATAATTTCAATGTGAGCGACATCGTCAAAGGCAAGAAAATCGCCGTGTTCGGCCTGCCGGGTGCGTTCACCCCAACTTGCTCGGCCAAGCATGTGCCCGGCTACGTGAATAACTACGACGCGCTGAAAGCCAAGGGCGTCGATGAAATCTGGTGTGTCTCGGTCAATGATGCGTTCGTCATGGGTGCCTGGGCCAAAGACCAGAAGTCCGTCGGCAAAGTGCGCATGTTCGGCGACGGCTCTGCCGCCTGGACCCGCGCACTCGGCCTCGAGCTTGACCTCACCGCCAAAGGCATGGGGGTGCGCATGACGCGTTTTTCAATGCTGCTGCAAGATGGCGTGGTGAAAACGCTCAACCTTGAGGCGGCGGGAAAATTTGAAGTCTCGAACGCCGAGACCATGCTCGCGCAGGCCTAATTGTCGAGACCGAATCGCCCCATGTCCAAACCGAAAATCTTCATCGACGGTGAACACGGCACCACCGGTCTGTTGATCCGTGATTTGCTGCGTGAGCGCGCGGATATCGAACTCGTCAGCATTGCGCCGAAAAAGCGCAAGGATCAGGCGGAGCGCAAGCGGCTGCTGAATGGGGTTGATTTGACGATCTTGTGTTTGCCGGACGATGCTGCGCGCGAATCGGTGGCGATGATAGACAACCCCGCCGCGCGCGTGATCGACGCCAGTACTGCGCATCGGGTGTTGCCGGACTGGGCGTTCGGCTTTCCGGAAATGACGGCCGAGCAGGAGCAACGCATCAGGCAAAGCCGGCGTGTCGCCAATCCGGGTTGCTGGTCCACGTGTTTCATCGCGCTGGTTCGTCCGCTGGTCGATGGCGGTTTGTTGCCGGTCGATTTTGCGGCGACAACCTGGGGAGTTTCCGGTTACTCAGGCGGCGGTCGGCAAATGGTGGAAGCTTTCGAAAGCGGCTCGGACAAATCGACGTTCTTCACCTACGGACTCAAGCTCGCCCACAAACATCTGCCGGAAATGCTCCTTTACTCCGGTTTGAAGCGAGCGCCGCTATTTACGCCCTCGGTGGGCGCATTCCGGCAAGGCATGCTGGTGCAGGTGCCC
>JANLQC010000039.1:0-4750 GCA_031367575.1 Betaproteobacteria bacterium
TGAGGCTGCGCATTTTCGCCAGTTGAATCAAGTACGCGCCGACGCCCGAGTTGGCGTCGTTCTGGATCACCCATTCGCCGGGTTGCAGATCAACGAATTTGGACAGCATCAAAAGCGCAGTTGGCGGATTCACTGTCATCATCGCGAGTTGTTGCGGGTCGGCATCGTTGGGTAGCGGCATGAGCTTCTTTGCTTCGCCGACCACATGCGTTGCCCAGGTGCCAATACCGACCGGCAACAATACGGTTTGCCCTACGGCGGGTGAGGTCACATCCGGGCCGAGTTTCACCACTTTACCCACGCCTTCATTTCCGCCAACGGCGGGCAGCGGCGGCAATTTTCCGTACGCGCCGGTCAAGGTCAATACATCGGAAGGATTGATCGGCGCGGCAAGCACCTGTATCAAAACTTGTCCGCTGGCAAGCGGTGGCAGATCGAATTCGACGGCGTCGATGAATTCCTGCGGCACCGGACCGCGCTGGGCATACTGGGCCTTTTTCATGGGTGTTTTTCGGAAAAATTGAGGCGGAAAATTAGTCTAACATGCAGACCGCTCAGGCGGTTTTCAATTCGGGCGATAGCCCTGCAATACGCGCTTCCTTGATCGGCAAATTGCACAGCGCGGCGACCGCAGCGAGGGCGATATCGGCGTACCACATCCAATCGTAACTGCCGAGTTCGGTGACGGCGATGCCGCCCAGCCACGCACCAAAAAATCCGCCGATCTGGTGCGTGAGCAAGGTGAGGCCGAACAAGGTGCCCAGATAGCGGACGCCGAACAATTTTCCGACCATGCTCGCGGTGGGCGGTACGGTCGCCAGCCACGTGAGGCCGAGACCGGCGGCGAAGAAATAAAACGTGATGTCGGTTTTCGGCGCGAGCAGGTAAAGCAAAATGAGGATGGATCGTGACAGGTACATCCAGAACAGAATGTATTTGCTGCGGTAACGCGCCACCCCCCAGCCGGTGGCGAGACTGCCGACGATGTTGGCAAGCCCGATGATGGCAATCGACCAACTCGCCACTTCCACCGGCAAGCCACACAACTGCACTTCGCCGGGCAGATGCGTGACCAGAAACGCGATGTGAAATCCGCAGGTAAAAAATCCGGCGTGCAGCAACAAATAGTTGGGATCCGCCAGCGCCTGCCGTACGGCGGCACGCAATGTTTGCCCGGTTTCGGGCGACGCGTGAGATACCTGATGGCCAACAATTTGCATCTCGGGCGGCTGCGGTCGCCGCCGCAGAATTCGCGCGAGCGGCAACGCGGCCAACGCCAAAATTGCCATCGACCACATCGCCCCCATCCAGCCAAATCCGGAAATGAAGCGTTGCAGCAGGGGCGCGAACAGAAACTGCCCGAATGAGCCGCCGGCATTGATAATGCCGGCGGCCATGCCGCGTTGCTCTGCCGGCAATCGCTGCGCGGCGGCCCCCATCAGCACCGAAAAACTGCTGGCACCGGCACCGATGGCGGAAAGCAATCCCAGCGAAACGGTGATGCCCCATGCGCTGGTCATGAATGGCGTCAGCGCGCTGCCAAGCGCCAACAATATCAGCCCGCCCGCCACCACCCGACCCGGGCCATATTTATCGGCAATGGCCCCGGTGATCGGTTGCGCGGCACCCCAGGCGAATTGCCCGATGGCGAGTGCCAAACTGATCGATGCGATGCCGAGCCCGGTGCTGGTATTGAGTGGCGAGACGAACAATCCCAGCGAGCGGCGAATGCCATCGGTGACCATCAGGATCGCGGCGGCGACGAGGGTGATTGTCCAGTAGGAAGGGGCGCGGTTGGGCATGAAAGGAAGGATCGAAGGTGGCATCAAGCGCGGCTTTATCGCCAGCAAAGGTGGGATCGCGGCGAGATCGCGTTGCGATTGAATTATTCACTTTCTTCGCCAATCCGGGGAACTTTTGAAATTCCTTGACGAATCAATGGGTTTGCCGTATCTTCCGTCTCGCAGTCGCTTGCGCAGTGTATGCACTTAGGTCGTGTTGAAGTATCGCTCAAAGTATCGAGTCCGCTTTGCTCCCCATTTTCGCTACCTGATGTTTTATTGGCTGCCTTTCCTCCGGGGAGTTTCCCGGTTATTTTTTCCAAAGGAAAATTTATGAGCAATACAGGTACTGTTAAATGGTTTAACGACGCTAAGGGTTTTGGCTTTATCACTCCTGACGGTGGCGGCGAAGATTTGTTCGCGCACTTCTCGGCGATCGAAGGCAATGGCTTCAAGTCGCTGAAAGAAAACCAGAAGGTGTCGTTTGAAATCACCACCGGCCCCAAGGGTAAGCAAGCTACCGCCATCAAGCCAATGTAAGTTGGCCTAATCGGTTAGCAACAGAAAACGGCAACCTTCGGGTTGCCGTTTTTCTTTGGGCGAGGCAATATCGTTCTATCGAACCAGCACCGTCGCCAGGCCCAGCAACATGCCCATGCTGACGATATCGGTGGCGGTGGTCAGAAAAATACTCGACGCCGTGGCCGGATCGGCGCCGTAGCGTTTTAGCGTGAGCGGCACAATGGCACCCGAGACCCCGCTGATCATGCAGGCACCAACCATCGCCAAAAACACCACGACCGCCAACCACAGGCCATGTGGCGAACTTTGCGCCGAGGCGGTCACATACATTGCCACACCGGCAATGATGCCGACCGGTGCGCCATTCATGGCACCCAATGCGCCTTCCTTGAACACCAATTTCTTGCCATCGCCCGGCTTGATTTCGCCCAATGTGATGCCGCGCAACGTAACCGCCATCGCCTGACAGCCGGTATTGCCGGATTGTCCCGCCAGCACCGGCAGGAACGCGGCCAGAATCACCAGCCGGTCGATGGTGCCCTGAAACATCGCCACCACGCCACCGGCCAGAAACGCGGTGAGCAAATTCAGTTGCAGCCACGGATGACGGAACTTGAAACTTTGCATCATCGGTGTCGTGACCCGTTCCTCTTTTTCAACACCGACCATGCTACCGGCCTGCGCGGTAATCTCGAACGCTTCGGCCTGAAATATCACCTGACCCCGCACCAATCCGAGCAAGGTACCCGCTTCATCGCACACCGGATACACCGGATAGTGGCGGTGCAAAGTGGCACGCATCGCATCCGACAACGCGATTTCGGGGCGCAGTGAAAACGCGTCGCGCAGCATCACCTCTTCGAGCTTGATGGAATTTTCGGCGAACAGGAGATCGCGCATTGTCACCACCCCCAGCAGGCGGCCAGCGGGATCGGTGACATAGCCATAGGTGATGAAGGCGGATTTGATCAACTGGCGCAGCGTTTCAATGGCTTCGCCCACGGTGATCGCCGGTGCCAGCACCGAGTACGCGGGCTCCATCAATCGGCCCAGCGTGCCGGACGGATAGGCCTTATTTTTTCGCCATTGCCCGGCGATTTCGGGTGGCGCGCAATCATGGATGTCGCGCCGCGATTGTTCCGAGAGTTCGGTGAGAATATCGAGCGCGAACGCCGGATTGAGCTGCACCAGTGCATCGCGTGCGGCATCCGGCGGTACCGGCTCCAGCAGCCGCGCCGCTTCGGAGGCGGGCCGCGCCTGCAATTCATCGACCAAACGCTTAGGTTCTTCATCCATGGAAAGGCTCCTCTTGGTGACCCAATCGGTCAGAGAGTAACCCATTCGCTCGCCGGATTCCACCCATTCGCCGCATTCGGGATTGGATTGTTCATCGCGCGCAGGACTTGTGCAACCGACCTGCGCGCTTTGCGGGTACGATGGCTATCCCGCCAACCATCAGGAAACGCCATGCCCGCTGACAAAGAAAATGATATGCCCCTCCCCGTCCGGGAGATGGCGGCGCAAATTTATGTGCAACTGATTCACGCGCAGGTATCGGTCAATGGCGACGCCGTCAAGATCGCCACCAACCCCGAAAGTCTGGCCAAGGTCAGCTTCAAGCTTTCCGAGGCGTTTCATAAAGCCGAGCGCGAAATCAATGCGAGTGCCGCACCGACCTCGGTAAAATTCGATGTCAACAAGCTCGATTTCGACGCCTGGACCACCAAATAGTGCATTCGCACTTCTATCGTTGATGCGCGCTTGGCCGGTGTTACCGCCGGATACAAATTTCTGCTGTCGAATCCGTAAACCAAGTCTTCGCGCCCGCGTTATGAAGGAGTGCGATGACTTGCCACCGATCATCGGTAAATGGCTATGCGGGGTGGCGTTTCTGGAGATCACGATCATGTTTAAAACCAGGTTCGCGCGGAAAATATTGCCGGTCTTGTTGATGGCGGTGGGCACCCTTGGTGCGGCAACGATTCCGCAATCGAGTGCGGCCGCCGTCGGCGTTTATGTGCAGGTGGCACCGCCTGCACCACGTTTTGAACGCTTGCCGGAACCGCGTCGCGGTTACGTTTGGGTTCCCGGCTATTGGGATTGGCGCGGTCATCGCCATTTGTGGGTGCGTGGAGTTTGGGTCAAGGCGCGCCACGGTTACCAGTATCAGCCGCATCGCTGGGTGGAACATAACGGCGGCTGGCGTCTGGATCGCGGCCGCTGGGATCGCGACGGCGATGGAGTTCCGGATCGCGTTGATCGCCATCCGGACAATTCGTACCGGCGTTGATGCGCCGCGCCCAGGGGAGATGCGACACGCTGTTCGCAAGTTTGCGAACAGCGTGTCGAAGGACGGTGAAGCGTGCTAGTGTAGTGTCCCTTAAATAACTTTACATATTTACCATTGGTTGCTATGCTCTCATTCATGCCAAACACAAGCGTGGTGA
>JANLQC010000081.1:0-2699 GCA_031367575.1 Betaproteobacteria bacterium
TCGATGGTGGTGAGGCCGCCCAGGATGTTGCCTTTGGTCGGCTGTGAATCGGACAGGTCGCTGGTCTTGTGGCGATTGACGACATCCTGATAGCGGTTAAACATCGCCATGAAATCTTCCGCGACCTTCGGTGTGCGACAACGCTTCACGACGACCTGCTCACCGCCGGTGATTTCGGTTGTCTCGCCAAACACCAGCGTGCTACCGATTTCATAAAGTTTGTCGAACGCATTGCCCACGGTGGGGTTGGCACCGCAGCCGGAGGTGGTATCCGATTCACCACACTTGGTGGACACCCACAATTCACTGATCGGGCATTCGACGCGATGCAACTCCGATGCGTTCTGCAACAGCTCGCGCGCCGCTTTGGAGGCGCGGAAAATCGTATCGTGGTCGCCGTGTTGCTCGATGCCGAAACCAACCACCGGCTTGCCCGATTTGGCGATGCCATCGACCACTTTTTTCGTCCAGCCGTCCTCGATGCCGATCACCACCACGGCGGCGACGTTGGGATTGCAACCGGTGCCGATGAGTGTACGGAAATGCAAATCGAGATCCGCGCCGAATTGCAGGCGGCCATACGGATGCGGTATCGCCATCACGCCCTTGATGTTGTGCGCGACGGCTTCGGCGGCGGCGTTGGAGAGATCATCGACCGGCAACACGATGACGTGATTGCGTATACCGACGCGACCGTTGTCGCGGCGATAGCCCCAGAAAGTGGTGTTCTTGGAAATGACTGACATGAGAGTTCCTTAAAATTTGCGATTCGTAAGCCTCAGCAGGTGTTCAGGTGTCGCGGGCGGCGCTCAGGCCAGACGCTAACTTAAGCTGGGTTTTTGCCTTGCGAAAATCCGACACGACGCAGGTGTGCCGCGCCGCGCCCAATGCGGCCTGATGAGGTTTACGCTACCAGCGCTTGGTTTTAATGTTATGTACATGCGCGTGCTCACCGGCCTTGATCGGTGCCACCACGCGGCCAATATCAGTGCCGTATTTGAAGACCGTATCGCCAACCGCCATATCCTTCAGCGCGATCTTGTGGCCGATGGGAATTTCCTGCAGCGGTTTGATCGGAAATTGTTTGTCGTCATCCATGATCCAGGCCGTCAATTCGCCGCCCGGCTTGATGCCCTCCACCACCGCGACCGCGACGGTGTCTTTTGCTTCGTGCAGCACAAAGTGAATCATTGCCTCATCCTCAAATTTCAAATGGAACGACAGGGTTGGATTGCGCCGAACAACACTCCGCAACCAACTGCAACCAAATTTCCAGCGCACCGGTACACCGTTGGGTACACCCAACTTCCATCTTATTCACTGGCGCGGGCAAAGTCAACTAGGTCATCTATATGAGTTGTCGCTTTGCCACAGTTTCGCTATGATGAAAGCCATTGAATTGCAAAAATAGATACACATGCGCAAATGGGAAGACCCCTCGCGGCACCTCCAGCTCGCCACCGGCGCGGCGCTGGATACGCCGTTGTACAAGGAAGTCAAACGGCTACTGACGGAGACCATTAGCGGCGGCGAATGGAAACCAGGTGGTGTAATCCCGGCCGAATGGAAACTGGCTGAACGCTTCAAAGTGGCGGTCGGCACGGTGCGCAAGGCGGTCGATGAACTGGTCAGCGAAAATATCCTGATTCGCCAGCAGGGGCGCGGCACCTTTGTCGCCGCGCACAACCGCGCGCGCCTGATGTTTCACTTTTTTCATATCGTCCACAACGACGGCAGCAAGCTCACACCCGAAGTGGTGATGTTGTCATTCGCCAGCGGCGTGGCCGATGCCGAAGAAGCGGGGCACCTTGGCATCAACATCGGCGCAAAAGTTTATCGGGTGCGCAATGTCTTAAAGCTTGCCGGCGCGCCGATCATTTTTGATACGGTCGTGATTCCGCAAGCACTGTTCCCGAAACTCACCGCCGCAAAATTCAACAATCGGCCGAACACGATTTATCACCTCTACCAAAGCGCCTACGGCATCACCGTCGTGCGCTCGGCCGAACGCCTGCGTGCGCGGCTGGCCGATGCGGAAAGCGCCGAAATTCTCGGCATCAAGATTCGCGACCCATTATTGGAAATTCGCCGTGTGGCGTTGACGTTCAACGACGCGCCGGTGGAGTTTCGGCGCTCGCTGGTGAACACCGAGCATTACGAATATTTCAGCGATCTGGCGAAATCAGGAAGCGGCTAGGCGCGCGGCGACAGTACCCGGCGCACGATTGACTACTTGCCGATAGCCGCCGCGAGTCCCTCAGGGTCGGCCACACTCACCCACAGCGTGGCGTGTTTCCGGAAGCCAATCACCCTCGGAATCTTCTCCACAAACGCGATGCTCAGGCCCTTTTTATGGTTGGTGCCAAAGGTGACGCCATCGTCAGTGAGGCTTAGCCGCAACCCCACCGCAGTGTACCAGCGGTGCGGGCCGGTGATTTTGGTGTGGTCGATGTTGTCGAGCGTGGTCTTGACTTTGAATCGGCCGAAGGTGGCGATCAGTTCGCCTTTGCCGGTGATGGTCACACCGTCTTTTTCACGCACGCCGAGCGTCAGGAACAGTGCGGCCCAGCGTTTGTCGAGGCGGTAGGGGAAGTGTTTGGTTTTCATGCGAGCTGGCCGCGGGCGAAGTTGCGGTCTTGATGGGGAAGGCACATTATCCACGTTACCCGAAATGGGGCAGGCCAGCGGCCAGTGTGCCG
>JANLQC010000097.1:0-3809 GCA_031367575.1 Betaproteobacteria bacterium
GCCTCAAATTCTGTCATTCCCGTGTCCCAAAAAAGGATTTGCTTTGGTCAAAACCAGAATCCAAGTTTCGTATGTCACGCGCATTCAAGTCTAAGGAACCTCTGATTAAGGACTCCTCTGTCATCTTCGCGAAAGCGGAGATCCATGTTTTGTAACGAAAAATGGATTCCCGCGTTCGCGGGAATGACAGGGTTTGGTGAATCGCTTCCACAACAGGCTTCCCCTTTTCATTTTCTTTAACGGCACCCCATGAACCCAGACCAACTCAAAACCACCATTGAACAGGGGTGGGAACAACGCGCCAATCTCTCCCCGCCGTCCGGCGACAAGGCCTTGAAAGTTGCGGTGAACGACGTCATTGCCGCGCTCGATGCCGGCACACTCCGGGTCGCGGAAAAGATCGGTGGCGAATGGATAACACACCAATGGCTCAAGAAAGCCGTGTTGCTCTCATTTAGGCTCGACGACAATTTCCTGATTCGCGCGTCGTCCGAACAGGGGTCATTTGCGGGGTTGCGTTATCCACAGTTCTACGACAAGGTCGCCACCAAATTTGAATCCTACTCGGCTGCCGACTTTCAGGCCGGCGGCTTCCGCGTTGTTCCGCCCGCCGTCGCGCGTCGTGGTGCCTTCATCGGCAAGGGCGTGGTACTGATGCCTTCGTTCGTCAATATTGGTGCCTATGTGGACGAAGGCACCATGGTCGATACCTGGGCGACGGTCGGTTCCTGCGCGCAGATCGGCAAAAACGTGCATCTCTCGGGCGGTGTGGGCATCGGCGGGGTGCTGGAGCCATTGCAGGCGAACCCGACCATCATCGAAGACGGCTGCTTCATCGGCGCGCGCTCGGAAGTGGTGGAAGGCGTCATCGTCGGCGAGGGTTCGGTGATTTCGATGGGCGTCTTCCTCGGCCAATCAACCAAGATTTACAATCGCGCCACCGGCGAAGTGAGTTATGGCAAAGTGCCGCCGTATTCGGTGGTGGTGTCGGGAAACTTGCCCTCGGCCGACGGGCGGGTTAGTCTCTATTGTGCCGTGATTGTGAAACAGGTCGATGCGCAGACCCGCTCCAAGACGGCGATCAACGAGTTGCTGAGAAGTTGACGCCGGTATCGCTGGAAATTTGAAATTGGATTAGAGTCGGGTACAGGCAAAGAGAAAAAGGCAAAAGGGAGAACGCGAATGTCCGTGCTAACCAAATTGTTTGAGTTGATGGCGCAGAAAAACGCGTCCGACATTTTCATCTCGGCCGGCGCGCCGATCACCATCAAGATCAACGGCAATCCGGTGCCGATCAACCCGCAGATCATGAGCGGCGAGGACACCAAAAAACTTTTTTACGACATTCTCAAGCCACACCAGATTGAGCGTTTTGAAAAAGAGCTGGAGCTGAATCTCTCCAAACCGATGGAAGGCATCGGCAACTTCCGCGTCAACATGATGTGGCAAAAAGGCACCGTGGCCGGCGTGGTGCGGTTCATCAGCAGCAACATTCCCGGCATCGACACCTTGCTGGTTCCAAATATCCTGAAACAGGTGGTGATGGAAAAACGCGGGCTGATTCTGGTCGTCGGCGCAACCGGCTCCGGCAAATCCACCACCCTCGCGGCGATGCTGGATTTCCGCAACCAGATGCGCGCCGGCCACATTCTCACGTTCGAGGATCCGGTCGAATTCATATTCACCTCGAAAAAATCAATCGTCAACCAGCGCGAAATCGGCAATGATTCGCACAGCTTTCACGAAGCCATGCGCAACGCCATGCGGCAGGCACCGGACGCGATTCTGGTCGGCGAAATCCGCGATATCGAAACCATGAAAAGCGCCATGATGTACGCGCTCTCGGGCCACCTTTGTCTGGCGACGCTGCATGCCAACAACAGCTATCACGCGCTGAACCGCATCATCAATTTTTTCCCGCTTGATCAACGCGCCATTTTGCTGTCGGATCTGGGCGTGTCGCTCAAATGCATCATTTCGCAGCGGCTTGTCAAAAATGTGGAAGGCGGTCGCAACGCGGCGGTGGAAGTGCTGATGAACACCACCAACATCGCGGAACTGATCTCGGAAGGAAAAGTCGGCGAAATCAAGGAAGCAATGGAGAAATCGCTCACGCCCGGTTCGCAGACCTTCGAGCAGGATTTGTTCCGCCTGATCCGCACCGAAAAAATCACCGTGGAGGAAGGCCTCACCAATGCCGACTCGTCCACCAATTTGTCACTGCTGATCGGCAATTCAGGGATGGTGATTGCTCAGAAAGACGGCGTTCCCCCGCCGCCGAAACCGGGCGGCACGGGCGGCGCGAGTTTTGGGGAATTCAAGATTAACTAGTGTAGTGCTTCGTAATTTCTGGAACAAATAAAAACGATGGATTTTTGGGCCAGACAAGGAGCAAACCGCAGTGATAGCTTTGCCTATCACGAGGATTTGCGACGCCGTATGGCACAAAAAGACGCGTTTTTATGTTCCAGAAATTGCGAAGCACTACACTAGCTGCGCCGCTCAATCGACCCGCGCCCCCGACGCTTTCACAATCTTCGCCCACTTTTCAATTTCCGCTTTGATGAACGCCGCGAACTGATCCGGTGAATTTCCAATCGGGTCGGCACCCTGCGCGGCAAGACGTTCGCGCATGTCGGGCGTTGCGAGCGCGGCAACCGAGGCGGCGTTCAGTTTCGCGACGATGTCTTTCGGCGTGCCGGCGGGTGCGAGCAATCCAAACCATGAGGTGGCATCAAAGCCTTTCAAGCCTTCTTCATCCATTGTCGGCACGTCGGGCAGCGCGGGCGAGCGCTTCAGGCTGGTCACCGCCAAGGCGCGCAATTTGCCGGCCTTGGCGTGCGGCAGCGAGACCGGCATGTTGTCAAACATCATCTGCACTTGGCCGCCCAGCAAATCCGCGACGGCGGGTGCGCTGCCTTTGTACGGGACGTGCAAAATATCGACGCCCGCCATCTGTTTGTAAAGTTCGGCGGCGAGATGGATCGAGGTGCCGTTGCCGCTCGATGCCACATTCAATTTGCCCGGCTGGGCTTTCGCGAGCGCGGTCAATTCCTTCACCGATTTGGCGTTCACCGACGGGTGTACGACCAGCAGATTCGGCACGCCTGCCACCAACACCACCGGCTCAAAATCCTTCACGGCGTCGTAGGGCATCTTGGCGTAGAGGCTCATGTTGATGGCGTGAGTACCGACGGTGGCCATGATCAACGTGTAGCCGTCAGGCGGCGATTTCGCCACCAGATCAGCGCCGGTATTTCCGCCGGCACCCGGCTTGTTTTCGATGATGACCGATTGACCGAATGCTTTCTGCAGCTCAAAGCCGATCGCCCGCGCGACGATATCAGTGGCACCTCCCGGCGGAAACGGCACGACGATTTTTATCGGCTTGTTGGGATAAGTCGCGGCGGATTGCGCGTTCGCGTGAAAGCCGCTCAACCCAACGAGCATCGCGGCGAAGCCAAACAAAGTGCGGGCGACAACTTTCATTTATTTCTCCACCGTGGTTTGTTGGCGTTGACGCGGGAAAAATGCGGGATTGACAAATGGATCAACCGTCAAAGTCTAGCACTGGTGCGCCATTTAGACCAGAAAGTGCTGAAACCCCGCGCCAACACTGGCGTTTCACATGGGGGAACTTCGATTTACCGTCAATTCTTGTCATCCTCGCCCCCGATTAAAGCATTCGAGGGCAGGCTACAGCGGGAATCCAAATTTCGTATCCATATGAGACGCAACGAGAAATGGATCCCCGCGGTAGCCTGCCCTCGAATGCCTTAATCGGGGGCAAGGATGACAAGAATTGACGG
>JANLQC010000117.1:0-1538 GCA_031367575.1 Betaproteobacteria bacterium
GAAAGTGGATTTACTGGCGCTTCTTCGCCAAACACGCCAAATAAATATTCGCATCCGGCGCACTTTGATTGCGCTGTGATTGCCAGATCATTTCCGCAAGGCAATCCATCATTTGGTGCTCCGCTTCGTGTGCGCTGCCGCATTTCGTACACAAGGCCTGATGGTGCTCACGCACGCTGGCCGGTTGATCGATGGATAGTTGCTCTCGAATGGCGATATGCATGCCGAGATGCAGAAAGGGATTGGTCTCGCCAAATTCGGGTGGATAATCGCGCTCGCGAAATTTTTCCAGATAGCGTCTCTTGTCATTCAGCATCTCGTGATACTCAGGATGCTCGCCGATGACGGCTGCCGCCATCGATTCCATCGCCGTCAATATTTCATTGCCAAGATATTTCCGCCACGCCTCAAAAAAGAAATCGCGTGCCTCGTCGCGGCTGGGATTGAACAGCGCATTCATTCGACATACGCCGCTTTGGTCTTGAATCCGCAAAGGTCGAACACCGCGCACTGGCCGCATTTTGGTTTGCGCGCAATGCAGGTATAGCGACCGTGCAAAATCAACCAGTGATGCGCATGCATGCCGAATTCAGTCGGCACCACTTTCAGCAGCTTTTGCTCGACCGCAACCACATCCTTGCCGGGTGCCAGGCCGATGCGATTGCTGATGCGAAAGATGTGCGTGTCCACCGCCATCGTCGGCTCATTGAAGGCAACATTGAGCACCACATTCGCGGTTTTGCGCCCCACGCCGGGCAGTGCTTCAAGCGCCTCGCGTGAGTGAGGTACTTCACCACGGTGTTGTTCGATCAGAATCTTGCAGGTGGCAATGACGTTTTTCGCCTTGGTGCGATAAAGGCCGATCGATTGAATGTAGGGGGTGAGCTTCGCTTCGCCCAGCGCCAAAATGGTTTGCGGCGTGTTGGCGACCGGATAGAGTTTGCCGGTCGCGAGGTTGACGCTTTTATCGGTCGCCTGTGCCGAGAGGATCACGGCAATCAACAGCTCGAACGGCGAGGCGTATTGCAAATCCGAGCGCGGGTTCGGGTTCATTTCCTGCAAGCGCCGGAAAAATTCGTGGCGCGCGGCCGGCTTCATCTGGCGCGCTTCAGGTTTTGCTGTGCCACTCATGTTTTATCACCAGCAGTGCCAAGCACCGCGCGTTCACGTTCCGCCAGCAAAGTTTCGCGCTCGAGTGTGCCGCGTTGCAAGCGGAACAGATGGAATCGATACCGCTCACGCGCAGTGTTTTTTTCCATCATCGTCGGATACGCGGGGTTTTCTTCCATGCGAATGCAATCGACCGGGCAGGGCGGAATACATAATTCACAGCCGGTGCAAAGCGACGCGATGACGCTATGCATGAATTTGCTGGCACCCACAATCGCATCCGTCGGACACGGTGCCAGACACTTCGCGCAGCCGATGCAGCGTGCTTCATCGATCACGGCGATGCGATGTGGAAAATGGGGGCGTAACGCACCATCAAGTGCAATCACCGGGCGCGAAAGCAGGTTGGCAAGTACCTGGATACCGGC
>JANLQC010000126.1:0-1984 GCA_031367575.1 Betaproteobacteria bacterium
TCGCGTTTGTAACCGCGAATGGTGATGTTGCGGCGATGCAAGGACTGGCGGGGCACGGCGGGAGGTGATAGCGGCATGGTGCGCATTCAAAGGTGAAGGGTGCAAAAACCCATTATAGAAATGAAAAGCGCGCCTGATGGCGCGCCTTTCGTTTACTCGGCTATTACCGGTAACAACTGATGTCTTGGCGATCTACCCGGTCTGCCGATAAGTCTTGATCGCCGCCGCAAATTCCGCGCCATTCTGGAAGCGATTTTCAAAATTTTTCGCCAGTGCCTGATCGACGAAATCCTTCACCCAGGGCGGCAGCGACGGGTTGTATTCGAGGATATCCGGATGCGGTTCATTGGCGATGGCGAACATCAACTGCGTCATCGATTCACCCTCGAACGGCAGCCGTCCGCAGGCCAATTGGTAGAACGTGACGCCGAGCGAGAACAGATCAGACCGGCCATCGATCTTCTTGCCGCCCAATTGCTCCGGCGACATGTACGACGGCGTACCCAGCACCATCCCGGTCTTGGTTTTCGATGAATCGGTGACCCGCGCAATGCCGAAGTCGGCCACTTTCGGCAGCTTCGCCTCGGCGTCGTACATGATGTTGGCCGGTTTGATATCGCGGTGAAACACGCCTTGCGAGTGCGCATGGTTCAGTGCATCCGCCACCTTGATCATGATGTCGCACATCTCATCGAACGGCAGCAGATTCGGGTTCTTGGTTTTATCCACCAAGTCCTTGCCCTTCAGGAATTCCATCGCAATGAACGCGAGATCGTGTTCTTCGCCGGCATCGAAAATGCGCACGATGTTCGGGTGATCGAGCTTGCCGGCCGACTCCGCCTCCCGGAAGAAACGATCCTTGGCTTCCTGCAATTCATCGCCTTCAAATTCAGCCGCGAGCGCCATCGTTTTGATCGCCACTTCACGACCGATTTTCGGATCCTTGCCGAGGTACACCACACCCATCGCACCTTTGCCGAGCTCTTTTTGCACCTGGTAGCGGCCCAGCATCGGTTTCTCGGCCGAACCCGACATCACCATGGTGGCATTGCTGGCGCGCGCGCCTGATGTACCACCGAGGATAATCGTCTCCGACATGTTCTTGGCGCGATTCATGCGCTCGGCCACATCGCGGAATTTCGGATTGTTTTCGTGGATGAAACCGAACGCGGATTCCGCTTTGTTGAATTGGCGGCGTCGCTCAAAATCCAGCGCCAGCGAATAAACGTTCTCCATCAATTGTTCGTCCACCGGGCACTTGCGGAATTTGTCGAGCGCCATGTCGAGCTGGCCCTGCTGCTGGAACGCCAAGCCCAGCATGCGGTTCGATTCGGCCCCCGCCGCTTCGGATTGCTCCTTGCCGCGTTCGGTCATCAGGAAACGTTTGGTGGTCAGCAGCAAATGGCCGATCACCAGCAGCGCGGCGGGAAGCATCAGCTTCACCCAGATGCCGGGGCCCATCATCAGCGCAAAATGGGTCGCCAACAAGGCGACGAAAATGCCCAGCGTAAACATCGCCGCCGGGCCGGCCCGCAAACGTGGCAACAGCGCGATCAAGTATGCGGCCACCAATGCCAGCGCCAACAGCATCACCCACAATCCCCAGGTCGGCGTGCGGAAAAAATGCTGTTGCAGGATCGATGACACCGAATGCGCGATGGTCTGCACCGGCGAGAGTAAACCGATTGGCGTCACCGTTCGTGTGCCGACACCGGCGGCGGTTGCGCCGATCAGGACGATCTTGTCTTTGTATTTTGCGGTGGGAATTTTTCCTGAATACACGTCGAAGAACGAGTCTTCCGGCATGGCGGGCTTGTTGCCGACATCCTTGTAGAAATACGGGAACATCAGGCCGAGTTCATCGGTAACAATGCGCAAATTGCCGACCGAGACACTTTCACCCGGCGTCACTTTAATATCCTTGGAACCGAGATTCAGACTCTTCGCGGCGATCGCCAACGCGAGCGATGGAAAGTTGGTGCCA
>JANLQC010000128.1:0-5441 GCA_031367575.1 Betaproteobacteria bacterium
TCATGGAAGAAGCCCAGCGCGCCGGCATGCCGTATGTCGATTCGCGTTGGCTGGGCGGCATGCTCACCAACTACAAAACGGTCAAGGGCTCGATCAAGCGCCTGAAGGAACTCGAGGCGATGGCCGCGGACGGCTCGCTCGAAAAACTGTCGAAAAAAGAGGCGCTGATGTTTACGCGCGAAATGGAAAAGCTCCAGCGTTCGATGGGCGGCATCAAGGACATGGGCGGCGTGCCGGATGCGATTTTTGTCATCGACGTCGGCTTCCACAAAATTGCCGTCACCGAAGCGAAAAAATTGGGCGTGCCGATCATCGGTGTGGTCGATACCAATAACTCGCTCGACGGCGTGGATTATGTGATCCCCGGCAACGACGATTCCACCCGCGCGATTCGTTTGTACGCTCGCGGCGTCGCCGATGCGATTCTCGAAGGCCGCAGCCAGGTCATTCAGGAAATGGTGAAGCCGGGCGAGGAACTCGTCGAAGTCACCGAAGACGAAGCGAAATAAGTTTGAATGCGGAAAAAGGGGCTCCGGCCCCTTTTTTTTAAGTTTCAATAAAACAGATAGCAGTCAACGAAAAAGCGGATAGGAACGGCAATGGCGGACATTACAGCAGGGATGGTCAAGGAATTGCGCGAGAAAACCGACGCGCCGATGATGGAATGCAAGCGCGCGCTGACCGAAGCGGGCGGCGACATGGAGCGCGCCGAAGAAATTTTGCGGGTGAAATTGGGCAGCAAAGCCAGCAAGGCCGCCAGCCGTGTGGCGGCCGAAGGTGTGGTGGCGATTCATATTTCAGGCGACCAGAAATTGGGGGCCATTGTTGAAGTCAATTGCGAGACCGATTTCGTCGCGAAGAACGATGATTTTCTGGCGCTGTCCGCCAAGCTCGCGGAGCTGGTGGCGACGCAAAATCCGGCTGACATTGCGGCATTGTCCGCACTGACCATCAACGGGTCCAGTGTCGAAGATAGCCGCAAGGCACTGATCGGCAAGATCGGCGAAAACATGTCGATCCGGCGTTTCGTTCGGGTGCCGGCCAAAGGCACGTTAAACAACTATATTCACGGTGGTGCCAAGGTCGGCGTGCTGATCGATATCACCGGCGGTGACATGACGCTCGCCAAAGACATATCGATGCATATTGCCGCCTCCAAACCGGTCGCGCTGTCGAGCGCCCAGGTGCCGGCCGGGTTGGTTGAAAAGGAGCGCGAAATCGCCCGCCAGAAAGCGGCCGAATCGGGCAAGTCGGCCGAGATCGTCGCCAAGATGGTCGAAGGTTCCGCCGCCAAATACCTGAGAGAAGTCGCGTTGCTGAGCCAGCCGTTCGTCAAAGACGACAAAATGACGATCGAAGCGCTGTTGAAATCGAAGGGTGCTGCGATCAATTCGTTCACGTTGTATGTGGTGGGTGAGGGCATCGCCAAAAAAGTCACCGACTTCGCGGCGGAAGTCGCCGAAGTGGCGGCCGCCGCAGCAAGATAAGTAATACGGCGGGGAAGCATTTTTTGCTTCCCCGTTTTGTCTGGCCGGCGTTTCTTGCCTGATTGTGAACACAATTTGCGATCAAACTGAAGAACAACATCAAGGACGAATCGAATGATGACGACCACCAAATATCGACGAATCCTCCTCAAGTTGTCCGGCGAAGCGTTGATGGGCGATGATGCGTTCGGTATCAATCAGCCCACCATTCAACGCATCGCCAACGAGATCAGGGATGTTGCCGATCTGGGTGTGGCCATCGGCATCGTCATCGGCGGCGGCAACATTTTTCGCGGTGTTTCCACCAGCGCGGCCGGCATGGAACGCGCCACCGCCGACTATATGGGCATGCTGGCCACGGTCATCAATTCCCTCGCGCTGCAAGACGCGCTGTCGAAAGCCGGGCTGATTCCGCGCGTGCAATCGGCGATCAATATTGATTCGGTCGTGGAGCCTTATGTGCGGCCCAAGGCGATGCAATACCTGGAGGAAGGCAAAGTCGTTGTTTTCGCGGCGGGCACCGGCAATCCGTTCTTTACCACCGATACCGCCGCCGCGTTGCGCGGGGCCGAAATCGGCGCCGAAATCGTCTTGAAGGCAACCAAGGTTGACGGTGTTTATACGGCCGACCCCAAGACAGACAAGTCGGCGACGCGTTATCATCAGCTTACGTTTGACGAAGCCATCGTCAAAAACCTGAAAATCATGGACGCCACCGCGTTGGCACTATGCCGTGACCAAAAGCTGCCGATCAATGTATTCTCCATCTTCAAGTTGGGCGCGTTAAAACGCGTGGTGCTGGGCGAAGACGAAGGCACCTTGGTTCACGCGTAACTGAATGAAGGCAAGAAATTCTGTGGAGTGAGGAAATGAACGTCGCAGACTTGAAAAAACAATCCGAACAACGAATGGCGAAATCGCTGGAGACGTTGAAAAACGATCTCGGCAAAATCCGCACGGGTCGTGCGCACTCGGGCATTCTCGATCACATTCAGGTCGACTATTACGGTGCGATGGTGCCGTTAAAACAGGTTGCGAATGTGAACCTGTCAGACGCGCGCACCATCACCGTGCAGCCGTTTGAAAAGAAGCTCAGCATGACCATTGAAAAAGCGATTCGTGATTCCGACCTGGGCTTGAATCCAATTTCGGCCGGCGACGTGATCCGGGTGCCGATGCCTTCGTTGACCGAAGAGCGGCGCAAGGAACTCGCCAAGATCGTCAAGAGTGATGGCGAACATGCCAAGGTCGCGATCCGCAATATTCGCCGCGATGCCAATACTGCGCTGAAGGATGCGCTGGTCGCGAAATTGTTGCCCGAAGACGACGAAAAACGTGCGCAGGACGACGTGCAGAAATTGACCAACCGCTATATCGCCGACGTCGACAAAGCGGTGGCGGAAAAAGAAAAGGATCTGATGTCGGTTTGAGGCCGAGCCGCTTCGCCCGCATCCCACTCTGCCTCCATGCTCCGCGCGCACCATGCACGATAGCTCCACACAAACCATTCCACCGGTCGGTGATGTGCCGCGCCACATCGCGATCATCATGGACGGCAATGGCCGCTGGGCCAAGCAACGCTACATGCCGCGGGTGGCAGGGCACAAACGCGGCGTGGAATCGGTGCGCGAAACAGTCAAGGCCTGCGGAGAGCTCGGCGTTGAATTCCTGACCCTGTTCGCCTTTTCGAGCGAGAACTGGCGGCGCCCGGTCGACGAGGTCTCGGTGTTGATGCAATTGTTCATCCGCGCGCTGGAAAGCGAGGTCGCCAAGTTGCACACGAACGGGATCCGCTTCAAAGTGGTGGGTGATTTGTCCGCCTTTGATCCGCGAATTCGTGACCTGATCGCCTCCGGCGAAGCACTGACGAAAGCCAATGGAAAACTGACCCTTACCGTTGCCGCCAACTACGGCGGACGCTGGGACATTCTGCAAGCGGCGAACAAAGCCCATCAGGCGAAACTCCAGCAAATACGCGCCTCGCAGACCGAAAATGTCCGGAACGGCGCGCCAGTGCCAGAGTTTCATGAAAAATCCGCTGCACCCGTTGAGGATATTTCCGAGGCCGATTTGGCCGCCAATCTTTCCATGAGCTATGCGCCGGAGCCCGACCTTTTCATCCGCACCGGCGGCGAACAGCGCATCAGCAATTTTTTGCTTTGGCAATTGGCCTACACCGAGTTCTATTTCACACCGGAGTTGTGGCCCGATTTTGGGCGTGCCGGGTTGCTGAAGGCAATCGATTCCTATCGCGCGCGCGAACGCCGGTTTGGCCGCACCAGCGAGCAAATCAACCCCGCGCCCGCTGAATCAGCCGTCGGCGCGGCGTAGCGGTATCGACCGCCGCGTGCTGAAAACCCGCGTCATTACCGCTCTCGTGATGCTGCCAATTGTGCTGATCGCGCTGTTCGCCTTTGCCGATTGGGCGTGGGCCGCGTTTGCCTTTGCGATCGTGATCATCGCGTGCTGGGAGTGGAGCCGCCTCTGTCAATTGAATTCAACCGGCATCCGTTTTTTTGTGGCGCTGTCAATATTGCTATCGACCTTTATCTGTCTTACCTACATTCGCGGCAATATAGCGGCCGTCGAATTCAGCATGCTCCGGCAAATAGTGCTTGTGATGGCGGCACTGTTCTGGCTGATTGTCGCGCCGCTTTGGCTCGCCAACACCTGGCACCCCCGATCCAAGTGGCTGCTCGCGGTACTCGGTTGGCTGGTCATTTTTCCGATGGGTGTTGCGCTGTTATCACTTCGCGAAATCAGTCCCTGGCTGTTGCTTTCGTTCGCGGCGATTGTCTGGGTCGCGGACATTGCCGCCTACTTTGCGGGCCGCCGATTCGGTCGCCATAAGCTGGCACCCTTGATCAGCCCCGGCAAAACGGTGGAGGGCGTGGTTGGCGGGATGATCGGCGTCGTGCTGTTCTACTTCCTCTGGCAGGCGGCGACCTCTCACTTGGGCGTGAAAGATGAGAGCTGGGTCGTCATGCTCAAATCGCATAGCGCCATCTTGTTCGTGTTATTCGTGTTGCTCTCGCTGATTTCGGTGTTGGGTGATTTGTTTGAATCGTGGATGAAGCGCGGCGCGGGAATGAAGGATTCCAGCAATTTGTTGCCCGGGCACGGTGGCGTGCTTGATCGCATCGATGCACTCACTTCCACGCTGCCGATTGCGGCACTGTATTTGACGATGTTGTTGTCGGCAAAATGAAAAACATCACCATTCTGGGATCCACCGGATCAATCGGCGTCAACACGCTGGACGTGATCGCGCGGCATCCTGAGCGCTTCAAGGTGTTTGCGCTCTCTGCGGCGACGCGCATGCAACAGCTCGCCGATCAATGTCGCCGGTTTGAGCCCCGGTATGCGGCGGTGCCCGATCCGCAGCACGCCGACAATCTCAAGTCGCGGCTTGCGGCGATGCAGGTCGCCACCGAAGTTGTGTCCGGCGACAATGCATTGCCGATGATTGCCGCGCACATCGATACACACATGGTGATGGCATCCATCGTCGGTGCGGCCGGCCTGCCGTCAACGCTTGCGGCGGCGCGCGCCGGCAAGGTGGTGCTGCTCGCCAACAAGGAGGCGCTGGTGATGGCGGGCGGAATTTTCATGGACGCGGTGCGCGAACATGGCGCGACGCTATTGCCGATCGACAGTGAACACAACGCGGTTTTTCAATCGTTGCCGAACAATTTCAGCGCGGGCCTTGCGCGCGTGGGCGTGCGCAAAATAATACTTACTGCCTCGGGTGGACCGTTTCGCACCCGCAGCATCGATGACCTCGCCAACGTAACGCCGGACGAGGCCTGCGCGCATCCCAATTGGGTGATGGGACGGAAAATCTCGGTTGATTCGGCGACGATGATGAACAAGGGCCTCGAAGTAATTGAGGCGCGCTGGTTGTTCGATGCCACGCCGGATCAGATCGACGTGCTGATTCATCCGCAGAGCATC
>JANLQC010000138.1:0-1698 GCA_031367575.1 Betaproteobacteria bacterium
TGGCACATCGAAATTCTCGAGGATTTGCTGCTTCTGTTCGAGTTTTAGCGGCAGATGCGCGGCAATCGTATCCGAGAGGCGGCTGGCGCTTTCGATTCCCGACAGTGAGGTCAACACTTCCGGCGGAATTTTCTTGTTCAGCTTCACGTACTGGTCAAATTGCGCAAACAGGCTGCGGCGCATTGCCTCAACCTCATTGTTGTCGCCGTCGCCCTGCGGGATCGGCGAAACTTCCGCCTCGTAATTTTCCTTGACGTTGATGACGCGCTTGATGCGTGCACGATGCACGCCTTCCACCAACACTTTGACGGTACCATCGGGCAACTTGAGCATCTGCAAAATGCTCGCCACCGATCCGACATCGTAAAGATCTTCCGGTGTCGGGTCGTCATTGGCAGCCGATTTCTGGGCAATAAGAACAACGTTCTTGCCCTCCTCCATCGCCGCCTCGAGCGCCTTGATTGACTTGGGCCGCCCGACAAACAGCGGGATCACCATATGGGGAAACACCACCACATCGCGCAACGGCAATAGCGGCAGGATCGTGGTGTCGTCCGGCTCTGGGGAATTGCTCATGAATGCGTCCTTTTTAGTACTTTGTAATAGACCATGTTCGGATAGTTGGAGGCACCGACACGATTCTCAAGTCATTCGATCATGTTAGGCGCGCACGACCGCAATTTTTCTGCCGTTGATAGGCGGCCCCAACCGGGAAAGTGAAAAAAGCGGGGCATTCTGGCAACTTCCGGGCAGTTGCGCAACGCGCGCAAAGGGATGCAGTCCGCACTGCCTATGACTGCGCACCCGCGACCTTTGGCTGGTCGGAATAGATGAGCAGCGGTTGCTGCTCGCCCGTTATGGTGCCTTCATCGACGACAACCTTTTCGACGTTGCTCAGTGACGGTAATTCAAACATGACATCCAGCAATGCATGCTCGATGATTGAACGCAGCCCGCGCGCGCCGGTCTTGCGCTCCAGCGCGCGCTTGGCGATTGCGCCGAGCGCGCTTTCGCGGAATTCAAGATTGACGCTTTCCATCGCGAACAACCGCTCATACTGTTTGGTCAAGGCATTTTTTGGTTCGGTGAGGATGCGAATCAGCGCCTTCACATCCAATTCTTCGAGCGTGGCAACCACCGGCAGTCGTCCCACGAATTCGGGAATCAGGCCGTACTTGATGAGATCCTCGGGTTCGACATCGCGCAGCAACTGGTTGTTTGCTTCGCGATCCTTGCCGCTGCGCACTTCGGCACCAAAGCCAATCCCCACCTTGTCGGTGCGGTGCTGAATCACTTTTTCGAGCCCGCTGAACGCGCCACCGCAAATGAACAAAATATTGGTGGTGTCGATCTGGACGAATTCCTGATTGGGGTGCTTGCGGCCGCCCTGTGGCGGCACCGACGCAATCGTGCCTTCGATCAATTTCAGCAATGCCTGTTGCACGCCCTCGCCGCTGACATCGCGGGTGATCGAAGGGTTGTCGGACTTGCGGGAAATCTTGTCGATTTCATCGATGTAGACGATGCCACGCTGGGCTTTTTCCACGTCGTAATCGCATTTTTGCAATAATTTCTGGATGATGTTTTCAACATCCTCACCGACGTAACCGGCTTCGGTCAGCGTGGTTGCCTCGGCGATGACGCATGGAACGTTCAGCAATCGCGCCAACGTCTGTGCCAGCAAAGTCTTGCCCGAAC
>JANLQC010000189.1:0-1924 GCA_031367575.1 Betaproteobacteria bacterium
ACGTATTTCGGCACCAGATTGGTCGCGACAAAAGTTGCACGGTCCAAAAACGGGGCGGATATTTTTAAAAAATGGGGGTTTCCGGTCTGGCACTATTTACCCTGTCATTCGCGTTTGTCCCGGCATGGCCATAGAGGCACCGTCATTACTTTTCGCAAGTCTCGGCAATGCGTTTGCCTTCGGTCTGCATCTTCATGTTGCCGCGCGGTGAATTCATTGTCATGTCCATCTTGTAGGCGTCCTTGCCGTTGTGCGTCATGGTGCCTTCGCCGGTGGTGCCGTCAGTGCATTTCATTTTCCACGACGCGGTGTTGCCCGACATTTTCATTTCGGTCTGCTCGCATTTGCGCTCGCCGCGTTCGCTTGGCGGGTTCTGATCATTCCATTTTTTCTCGCCGGGTTTCACGCACTGCGTGATCGTGCGACTGCCCATTTTCTCGGCCATCTCGGGCGGCATGCCGGGGATGTCCATCTTCATGCGCATTTCCCACAATCCGGCAGGCATTTCCTTCATTTGCGCCTCTGCCTCCATGGACAGCAACGCAGCCGACATCACCAGCAATGTTTGAATTCGTTTCATGACGATCTCCTTGAAAAAAGTGAATATATCCTACCCCTGATTCGGGTTGGGTTTCAATATTGCCCTGTCATACATTTTTGCTGACCGGTCATCCTGACTGCAACGAAGGATCTCGTCGCCACCCGATCCTTCGCGATGTTCAGGATGACCGCCATGTTCTGCAATCCGCAACGGCATGAGTTGTCGATAGCTTTGCGCAAGAAAATAATTACAACCCGAGGTAATCGGCGCATAGGCCTTGAACCCCGCCACGGCCAGCTTCCTGATGATTTCATCGACATGCGCCGCGTTGCGCGTTTTCAGCACAAATTCCACTTCCGCCGATTGCACCGGCAGATTGGTAAAGGCGCGCTGATGATGCACTTCTTCCACATTCGCATTGGCTTCGGCGATCACGCCGGTGATTTTCGCGAGCGCACCCGGCAGATCGCGCAATTCCACTTTCAAGCGTGACAACCGCCCCGCGCGCACCATGCCGCGCTGGATGATTTCGGCCAGCATCAGTGGATCGATATTGCCGCCACAGAGCACGAGACCAACGTGTCTTCCCGCGAAGCGTTCACGATTGTTCAACAACGCCGCCAATGACGCAGCACCCGCACCTTCGACCACGGTCTTTTCAATTTCGAGCAGCATCACGATCGCTTCTTCGATATCGCCTTCATCCACCAGATAAATATCCGACACCAATTTTTCGATGATCACGCGCGTGAGTTTGCCCGGCTCCTTTACTGCGATGCCTTCGGCGATGGTCGATTGCCCGAATTGCGCCGTTTCACCGTTGATGGCGGCGCGCATCGAGGGAAAACGCGTCGTTTCCACGCCGACGATATCGATGTCCGGCTTTAGCGATTTGGCCGCCGTCGCGATGCCACTGATCAATCCGCCGCCACCGATGGCGATGCACAAGGTATTCAATTGCGGATGCGCGTCCAGCATTTCCAGCGCGATCGTGCCCTGTCCGGCGATGACTTTTGCATCGTCATAAGGATGAACAAAAACCAGATTTTGTTTTTCCGCAAGCATCATTGCGTGTGTCTTGGCTTCATCAAAGTTTTCGCCGTGCAACACCACCGTGGCACCGTGCCGCAGGGTCATTTCCACTTTCACGTTCGGCGTGAATTTCGGCATGACGATGGTGCTGGGGATGCCCAGGCGCGTCGCGTGATGCGACACTCCTTGCGCATGGTTGCCGGCCGAGGCCGCGATGACGCCGCGCTTTCTTTCTTCGGCGTTAAGTGAGGCAAGTTTGTTAAGCGCGCCACGCTCCTTGAAGCTCGCCGTGAACTGGTGATTTTCAAATTTCAAATAAACCGTCGCGCCGCTGATTTCGGAAAGCGTGCG
>JANLQC010000437.1:0-2136 GCA_031367575.1 Betaproteobacteria bacterium
GGTACCGGCGCGCAGATAGGCACCCAGCCGCGTTCGCTCGATCACGTACCAGGTCGCAAAACAGGTGACGAGCGAGGCGACCACCACCCACGCACGATACTTGGGTAAAAACATGAAGCCCAGATCAAACACCCCCTTAAACACATCGGGCAAATCGTAAGGCAGGCCGGATGACCCATAGACCTCGCGGAACAAGCCTTCAATAATCAGGGCCAGACCAAAGGTCAGCAGCAAGCCGTACAAATGATCCAACTGATACAGCCAGCGCAACATGGTTTTTTCGATGATGATGCCGATGATGCCGACACCGAGCGGCACCAGAACCAATGACCACCAGTAATTGATGCCGGCGTATTGCAGCAGCATCCACGAAAAAAATGCGCCCACCCTGTAGAGCGCGCCGTGGGCAAAATTGACCACGTTCAGCATGCCGAAAATCACCGCGAGTCCCAGTGAAAGCATCGCGTAAAACGCGCCGTTGACCAACCCGATCATGAGTTGGCCCATCAGGGCTTGTATGGGTACGCCGAAGATTTAGGTCATTGGTTTTTTGTGCTTTGACGTTTGGTAACCACCGCAAATCCCCCTCAATGCTTGCAGGACGCACCGCCCAATGCATTGGGCTGCCTTTCAGCAGGCGAGTGGCACGCCACTCGAAACCCCTGCTTAACCCCCTCTTGCAAAGGGGGAAGTGCTAGATGAAAAACCTCCCTCTTTCAAAGGAGGACGGGGGATTTGCGTTGGATAATTCTAGGCATCCTGAATCAGCCGGCCTTCTTCATGAACTGCGGACACTGCGACTTTTCCAGCGACTGGAATGCATCTTCGCCTTTGACCGTGCCTTTCAGCTTGTAATAATCCCACGGCGCTTTCGATTCGGCCGGTGTTTTCACTTGATACAAATACATGTCGTGCACCATGCGGCCATCTTCGCGAATCTTGCCACCCTTGGCGAACATGTCGTTGATCGGTGTGTCATGCATTTTTTTCATCACCGCCGCCGTGTCATCGGTGCCGGCCGCTTTGACGGCGTTCAGATAATGCAAGGTGGCGGAATAGACGCTGGCCTGATTGGAATTCGGCTTTTTCTTCATGCGGTCTTCGAATTTCTTGGCCCACGCGCGCGTCTCCGCATTCGTGTCCCAGTACCAGCCTTCCGTGAGGTACAACCCTTGCGCCGTGCCGAGGCCGACCGCATGCACGTCGGTAATCAGCATCAGCAACGCGGCCAGATTCTGCTTTTTCGTCAAGCCAAATTCCGCCGCCGCCTTGATGCTGCCGACGGTGTCCGCGCCCGCATTCGCGAGGCCGACAATCTTGGCACCCGAGGACTGCGCTTGCAGCAGGAACGATGAAAAATCGCCGGTCGAGAGCGGATGGCGAACCGCGCCGACCACTTTGCCGCCGGCCGCTTTGACGACATCGCCGGTGTCTTTTTCGAGCGAGTGCCCAAACGCGTAATCGGCGGTCAGGAAGAACCAGCTATCGCCGCCGTCTTTGACAATCGCTTTGCCGACCACGCTGCCCAGCGCGATGGTATCCATCAGGTAATGAATGGATGTCGCCGGTGCGCAGGAATCATTGGTCAGGCGCGCACTGGCGGCACCGTTGACGATGGTAATTTTATTTTTTTCCTTGCCGAGCGCGGTGACTGCGAGCGCCACGCCGGAATTCAAATTCTCAATCGTCATATCGACCTTGTCGCGATCAAACCACTGCAAGGTGACGGTCTTGGCGATATCGGGTTTGTTCTGGTGATCCGCACTCAGAACTTCGATCGGTTTGCCGAACATCTTGCCGCCAAAATCCTCAACCGCCATCTTCGCGGCCATCACGGCACCGGGGCCGCCGTAGTCGGCGTAGACGCCGGACATGTCGGTCAACACACCGATCTTGACCGCGTCATCGGACAATTTTCCCTGCGCGGATACCATCCCCGCGTTCAACATGCATGCTGCCGACACCAGTGTTGCCAAAATTCTGCGTTTCATTTTTACACCCTCCTCGTGATGATCAAAACGGCCGCGATGACCGCAAGACATTGTTTCAAAAAAATCAAACTCCCAGATATTCGTGCAGCATATCGGTCTTCGCCGCTAATTCATGTTTCTCGACGACGGCGGCAATTTTGCCGTG
>JANLQC010000227.1:0-1693 GCA_031367575.1 Betaproteobacteria bacterium
TATGGCTGGAAACGCGCGCCAGTATTGGAGTTCGCGCTTCGCAGTCCAGTGCTTCAACGTGTGGGCAAATGCAAAAATTTGCCCTTTCCCCGCGTAGGCGGGGCACCAAGATCTTGCAATATCACCGCGTCAACTTTGGCCCCCGCCTGCGCGGGGGAAGGGCAGAGGAGATTCAACTTGCTCCTTCGCGACTTCAATCCAAAAAGAAATTTTCATTTGCACAGTCTGACTTCCACCCAGCCGCGCAAATCAAACACGATAAAATGGCCACATCGTCAATGAGGTTTTCTCCATGTCCATATTTAGATGTGTCGATATTCTTTCCGGCAAAGCCTCGCTCGGCCCCCACCACCCCAATACACCGGTAACAATCAAGGGCTGGGTGAAAACCCGCCGCGAGTCCAAGGCAGGGATTTCGTTCGTCAATGTTTCCGACGGTTCGTGTTTTCATCCGGTGCAAGTGGTGGTGCCGAACACGCTCGCCAACTATGCCGATGAAGTGCAAAAACTCACCGCCGGTTGCGCCGTGGAAGCGACGGGGTTGATCGTGCCATCGCCCGCGAAAGGCCAGCCGTTTGAAATGCAGGCGAGCGCCATCAACGTCGTCGGTTGGGTCGATGATCCGGATACCTACCCGATCACGCCCAAAGCGCACACGATGGAATTCTTGCGCGAGGTCGCACATTTGCGCCCGCGCACCAACGTCATCGGTGCCGCCACGCGCGTGCGCCACACCATTGCCTCCGCGATCCACCTCTTTTTTCACGAGGAAGGTTATCTGTGGGTGAATACGCCGATCATCACCGCCTCCGACGCGGAAGGCGCGGGAGAATTATTTCGCGTGTCAACCCTGGACATGATGAATCTGCCGAAAACGCCCGAAGGCAAAATCGATTTCTCGCAGGATTTTTTTGGCCGCGAAGCGTTCCTGACGGTGTCGGGCCAGCTCAATGTGGAAACCTATTGCATGGCGCTCTCGAAGGTTTACACCTTCGGCCCGACCTTTCGCGCCGAGAATTCCAACACCTCGCGCCACCTCGCGGAATTCTGGATGATCGAGCCGGAAATCGCCTTTGCCGATTTGAGCGATAACGCCACGTTGGCCGAGGCAATGTTGAAATACATCATCACCACCGTGCTTTCAGAGCGCGCCGACGACATGGCATTTTTCGAGGAGCGGATTGAAAAGGGGCTGATCGCCAAACTCGAGCAAATCGTCAAAGCCGAATTTGTGCGCATGGATTACACCGATGCGATCAAGGTGCTCGAAAGCGCCAAGGAAAAATTCGAGTACCCGGTGAAGTGGGGCATCGATCTGCAATCCGAACACGAACGCCATATCGCCGAAAAACACGTCAACGGCCCAACGGTGCTGATGAATTATCCGAAAGAGATCAAGGCGTTTTACATGCGCTTGTCGGATGACGAAAAAACGGTGGCGGCAATGGATGTGCTGGCCCCCGGCATCGGTGAAATCATCGGCGGCTCGCAACGCGAGGAACGGTTGGATGTGCTCGACAAACGCATGATCGAATGCGGCCTCGATCCGGCGCATTACGGCTGGTATCGCGATTTGCGGCGCTACGGTACGGTGCCGCACGCGGGGTTTGGGCTGGGGTTTGAGCGGACGGTCTCGTATATCACGGGACTCGCGAATGTGAGGGATGTGATTCCATTTCCGAGGACGCCGGGG
>JANLQC010000333.1:0-4766 GCA_031367575.1 Betaproteobacteria bacterium
GCCCTCGAATGCTTGAATCGGGGGCGAGGATGAGCGGATTTTTTGGGGTCAATGGAAGTACTCCAGACGAACAGATGAAAGTGAGCTAGTCAGAATGTCGCGAGATACCTTTAACCGATTCGATTACGACGTTGTGAGCGACGTCGCGTTTATCGGAGCCAACGATACAACCGCCTTCTTTTCCGCCGATGGAGCGACGATTGAAATATCCGCACATCAGGCCGGTACGTTTCGCCTGCGTTTAGGCGTCGGCAAAACATCGCGACCGGATTACGGCTTACTGGTGAAACCACAGCCCGAGGGCCGCCTGGAAGTCGAGCCGACCACGGACGGCTGGCGATTGACGCACGGCGACGTGGCGCTTGTCGTCACGCCATCACCCTTCCGTATCGCGCTGGAAAAAAATGGCCGCACTATTGCGACGTCGATCACCGATCAGCATTTCCGCGGCGGCACGCGCATCCCGGCGTTTGCGCACGATGCAAAAAACGGCAAGTGGTGCGCGGCGCTGGCGCTGGAAAGCGATACGGCCGTCTATGGTTTCGGCGAAAAATTCAGCGCGCTCAACAAGCGCGGCCAACTGGTGCGCGGCTGGATCGAGGATGCACTCGGTGTCAACACCGAAATTTCCTACAAGAATATTCCGTTTTTCTGGACCACCGACGGCTGGGGCATGCTCATCCACTCGACCGGCATGGTTCGCCATGGCGTGGGTTACGCGCAATGGTCGCATCGCAGTTATGTGGCTGAGGTGGACGACGATGCGCTCGACATTTTCCTGTTCGTGGGCGACCCCGCCACCGTCATCGATCACTACGCCGCGTTGACCGGCCGCCCCGCACAGCCGCCGCTCTGGGGCTACGGCATGTGGCTGTCGCGCGCGTATTACAAGACCCCGCAGGACGCAATCGATGTCGCCGCCGAATTGCGCCGGCGGGAAATTCCCTGCGATGTCATCACGCTCGATGGCCGCGCCGCGTGGGAAGTGAAAACGCGTTTCACCTTCGATTGGGACAAGAGCCGATTCGACAATCCACAAAAAACGCTCGCGACATTGAAGAGCTATCACCTCAAAGTTTGCGTGTGGGAATATCCCTACGTGTCGATTCACAGCCCGCTGTTCAATGAACTCGCCGCCAAAGGCTGGCTCCTGAAAAATGCCGACGGCAGCGCGGCGGTGTTTGAATGGGAACGCGAACCGGGCGCGGTGAAAGATAGCCCGATCCTCTCGGTGCTCACCCCGTTGCCGGCCTCTGGCATTCTCGATTTCACCGTTGCCGACGCCTCGCGCTATTGGGCCGACCGGCACAACGCCTTGTTCGATGATGGTGTTGACGTGATGAAGACCGATTTCGGCGAGCAGGTGAGCGTTGACATGGTCGCGTCCAACGGTGACACCGGTCGCCATTTGCACAATGTCTATCCGCTCTTGTACAACCGCTGCGTGTTTGACGCCACCGAGCGTTACAACGACGCGCATGCACGCGGTCCGGCGATGGTATGGGGCCGCGATGGCTTCATCGGCAGCCAACGCTATCCGATGCAATGGGGTGGGGACCCGCAAACCGACTGGGAGGCAATGGCCGCGAGCATTCGCGCCGGATTGGGCTACGGCATGAGCGGCGTGCCGTATTACGCGACCGACATCGGCGGATTCTACGGCGAGCAACAACCCGATGCGGAATTGTTTTTGCGCTGGACTGCCAATGGGATTTTCTGCTCGCACTTTCGTTACCACGGCATCGGCGCCCGCGAGCCGTGGGCGTTTGGCGCGGAAGCCGAGGCCATCGCAAGGAAATTACTCGCGTTTCGCTATCGATTGATTCCGTACATGGCCGGTGCCGCCGAACAAGCCGCGCGTACCGGCCTGCCGCTGATGCGCGCGATGGCACTCGCGTTTCCGTTGGACCGGGCGGCGCGTTCGTTTGAAAGCCAGTATCTGTTTGGTGATGCGTTGCTGGTGGCACCGATCATCCGCGCGGGCGGGTCGGTGGAAGTGTATTTTCCGGCGGGTGAAGCGTGGTTTGATCTCGATACCGGTGAGCGCATCGAGGGCGGGCAGGTGCGCACCGTCAGCAAGGCGCTCGATCAATTCCCGGTGTGGGGCCGCGAGGGGCATATGCTTTGCCTGGGACGCGTAGTGATGCACACTGGCGAAATCGACCTCGCGGCACCCATTGAGGAAGTGCGGGTGTTTGGCGCGCCGACGATTTCGCCTTGCGTGATGAATCAGGCAATCGCACTTTCGACGGAAAATGGCGTGGCGCGAATTTGCGGCGTGCTGGCAAAACAATGCGTGCCGAGCGCCGGATACCGCGCGGTGGACGACGCGGGCCGCGTGCGCATCGAGAGGGCGTGAAATCGTGATTTCCAATGACTGAACCAACGACAATCATCAAACTGCAATCGGCTGACAGTGAAGTGCTGCTGTGCCCGGAAATCGGCGGCGCGGTCGCGCGCTTCACCTGGCGGGGAATTGACATCCTGCGCCGTGCGCCGGATAGCGCGATTGCGCAAAGACTGGTGCGGCAAATGGGATCGTATCCGTTGATGCCGTATTCGAACCGCATCGGCCACGGCAAACTGATCGTCGGTGATCAAACATTTCCACTGCGCGCAAATTTTCCGCCGGAGCCGCATGCGATCCATGGGTTCGGTTGGCAGCGCGAATGGCGTGTCGCGAAACGGGGAAGCGACGCGGTCGAACTACATTTACAACACGCGACCGATGTCGATTGGCCGTTCGCCTGCGAGGCGACGCAATTGCTGCGCCTCGCGGCGAATGCATTGACGATGCGGCTGTCGGTGAAGAACACCGACAAGCGCGCGATGCCGGTCGGCCTCGGTTTTCATCCATTTTTTCCATTGACGCTTGAAACGCATTTGCAGGCAGACTGGAAAGGCATGTGGAAAATGGATGCCGATTCACTGCCGACCGATCTCGTGACCATTGCGCCGGAAGCCGATTACAGCCAGTTGCGGCCGGCCTCGAACTGGACCGTGAACAATTGTTTCACCGGCTGGAATCGCCGCGCGGTGCTCGATTGCCCGACCCATCGCATGCAAATCGATGCGTCGGAAGCCTGTCGTCAAATCGTGGTGTTCGCGCCCAACGATGGCCGCAATTTCATCGCGCTCGAACCGGTCACGAATATCAATAACGCCTTTGCACTCGCCGCCAAGGGTGTTGCCGATACCGGTGTGCGAATGCTCGTGACGGGAGAGTCGTGTGAGATTTAGATGACCAATGCGGTGAGTGGCCGCGCCCCAAAATCATTTTCCGCGCCAAAACCAAATGCTTGAAATCCGCGCTGTTCGTCTGGCGTTGGACGCGCGTGCCGCGTTGGCCGAGTGCCCGCTGTGGAGTGTTGCGGAACAAAAATTGTACTGGGTCGATATTTCCGGGCGCAGCATCAATCGATTTGATCCGGCCGTTGGAATAAACAAAAACTGGCCGATGCCGTGCGAGCCGGGTTGCATCGCGCTGGCCGCATCGGGTGGATTGGTGGCAGCACTGCGTGATGGCTTCTACCGTTTTTTTCCGGCGAATGGCGAATTGAAAAAAATCGCCGATGCACCCTACGACACGAAACAATTTCGCTTCAACGATGGCCGTTGTGATGCGGCGGGGCGCTTCTGGGCCGGTGCCATGTTTGAGCCGCGCGCGTCAGAAATGGCCGGCGTGTATTGCCTGGATCGCGGTGCGGTGCGGGAAGGTTGGGGGCCGGACGCAAAGCTCGGTGTGAAGGTCAGCAATGGCATGGCGTTCACCCTCGATGGCGAAAATGTTTTCCAATCCGATACACCAAACCATGTCATCTACCAATTTCCGTTCGATGCAAAAACCGGCAACGTCGGCGCGCGAAAAATTTTTGCGCGTTGCCCGGACAATCGAGGCGAGGCAAACTATGGTGGCCGGCCGGACGGCGCGGCAATCGACAGCGAGGGTAATTACTGGAGTGCGCAATACGAGGGCAGTCGCGTGCTGCGCTTTTCGCCGCAGGGCGAAATTACCGGCATCATTCATCTGCCTGCAAAACGTGTGACGATGGTCGCATTCGGCGGCGCGGATTTGCGCACGCTCTACATCACCACGGCGCGCGATGGTGCGAGTGAGGTGGAGCTGTTGCGTGATGTGAACGCGGGTGGAATATTTACATGCGAGGTTGAGGTGGCGGGGCGTGCGGAACCGATGTATACCGACTGAAATATCCTCAGTCACCCATGGCACTCGGTTTAGCCCATGACGCCCCGGAAAACGGATGGTACGATGGGTGGAGCGCAGCGAACCCCATCGTTGTTGCGAGGGGCCAAGATGGGTATCGCTGCGCTCCACCCATCCTACGGAACTGGCCACGCGCTTAACCCCGAGTGACATGGCCCTCAGTCACGATTTGAATCGCTGTCGCTTGTAATGGAGGACTTCTACTTAACACAAATTTTCGTCATTCCGGCGTAGGCAGGGATGACGGGTTTATAGAAAAACCCAATGGCGCAGAACGCCAATTGGTGCGGTATTTGGAGCAAAAATGGCCCGAAAGGCGCATGAAATGGCAATACAGGCAATCCCATGACCACACCCACCCAATACCCAAGCCTCACCGACCGCGTTGTCTTCATCTCCGGCGGCGGCTCCGGCATCGGCGCGTCGCTGGTCGAACACTTTGCAATGCAGGGAGCACGTGTCGCGTTCTGCGATATCGACAATGCCGCGAGCGATGCTTTGACCGCAAAACTATCCAACGCCAAACACGCACCGCGCTTTG
>JANLQC010000459.1:0-12747 GCA_031367575.1 Betaproteobacteria bacterium
GTTTTTACTTTCGTCGAAACGACTAAAAACAAAAATGCCCGCAATCATCGATCGCGGGCATTTGAATATACAACGCGCCAATGTGCGGATTACTTTTTGTCTTTTCCGCCGCTCTTGACGTCTTTCTTGGGAGCCTCCTCCTCTTTAGCTTTTTGGTTGGCGGCCGGTACTTCGGCAGCCGCCACGGCAGTTGCAACCACTTCTTCAGCCGCAACCGCGCGCGGGATGATGATGGTGGCAATCGATGGATCTTCACCACGATTCAACGCAACCGGTTCCACGCCTGCGGGCATTTTAATTTGCGACAAATGCAGCGAGTGACCCGACGCCAGATCTTTCAAATCGACCTCGATAAACTCGGGCAGATCCTTCGGCAGACAGGTGATGTTGAGTTCGTTGACGATGTGCGAAACAATGCCGCCGGAAACCTTGACGCCCGGGGCGATGTCGGCGTTGATGAAGTGCAGCGGCACTTTCATGTGAATCTTTTTATCCGCCGCGATGCGCTGGAAATCCAGATGCAGCACGATTTGCTTCCACGCGTGCATTTGCACGTCGCGCAGCAGCACTTGCTCGCTTTTTCCATCGAGATCCATATCGAGAATGGACGCATGGAACGCTTCCAGTTTCAGCTTGTGGTAAATCTCGTTATGGTCGAGCTCAATCACGGTGGCGTCTTTGCCGCCGCCGTAGACGATGCCCGGTACTTTTTCCGCGTGACGCAGGCGGCGGCTCGCACCCGTGCCCTGTACTTTTCGCGTTCCTGCTGTAAATGCAATTTTCATGTTGAACTCCAATTCATAAACCACCCGCGACCAGATGGTTTTGTTGCAAAAGCGCCGCCGGCATTTCCTTGAAAAGCAACCAACGACGCACGTACCTGCCAACTACTCCGTAAACAGGGAGCTCACCGAGCTGCCCTCTGTAATTCTTCGGATCGTCTCGGCGATCAATTCCGCCGTGCCGATCTGCCTGATTTTCTTGCACGCCTGCGCGTCCGGTTTCAGCGGAATCGTGTCTGTGACCACCAATTCATCGATCACCGAATTCTCGATGCGCTCGATGGCCGACCCCGACAACACCGGGTGGGTACAGTAGGCAATCACCCGCGCCGCGCCGCGCTGCTTCAACGCTTTTGCCGCCTCCGTCAACGTGCCGGCGGTGTCCACGATATCGTCCATGATCACGCATGAACGCCCTTCCACGTCGCCGATGATATTCATCACCTGCGACACATTCGCGCGCGGCCGGCGTTTGTCGATGATCGCCAATTCCGCATCCAACTGTTTGGCAATCGCCCTTGCCCGCACCACGCCGCCCACATCAGGCGACACCACTATCAAGTCCGGATAATCGAGCTTCCAGACATCCCCCAACAATATTGGCGTGGCGTAGATGTTATCGACCGGGATATCGAAAAATCCCTGAATCTGATCCGCATGCAAATCCATCGTCAGCACGCGATCCACACCCACACCCACCAGCATATTTGCCACCACCTTTGCCGTGATCGCCACCCGCGCACTGCGCGGCCGCCGATCCTGCCGGGCATAACCAAAATACGGCATCGCCGCCGTAATCCGCGCCGCCGACGAGCGTTTCAGCGCATCCGCCATCACCATGATTTCCATCAGGTGATCGTTGGTCGGCGCACAGGTCGATTGCAATATGAAAACGTCCTTGCCGCGAACGTTTTCCATGATCTCGACCATCACTTCGCCGTCGCTGAACTTGCCAATCTTGGCGCGTCCCAGTTGCGAACCCATCTGCCGCGCGACTTCCTTTGCGAGCTTCGGATTCGCGCTGCCGGTAAAAATCGTTAAATTGTCCAATGCCACGATAGCGCCTCATTCACACGGTTGGAAAGAAGGTCACTTCTGCAATTCGCCCGACCGGACTTTTGTGCCGGAGGCAGCGATTTCGCAGTTTTCAAAATCTAACAACTTGCTAAACAACAAATGTGGCTGGGGAGGTAGGGATCGAACCTACGAATGCCGGAATCAAAATCCGGTGCCTTACCACTTGGCGACTCCCCAAATACGTCAATCGCCCAGGGGATGCTTCAATAATCCCTGTGCAACAAATCCCTGATGTTCCGGCGGCAGCCCCTGCAACGCTTCCCGGGCATCGCGCTCATGCGCAAAAGCGGCAAACACACACGCCCCCGAACCGGTCATGCGTGCGCCAAAAACCGATTTTTGACTCACCGCAACCAGCGCCTGGAAACTCGATGCCACTTCAGGAAACGCTTTCAGAACAACGGCTTGCAGGTCATTTTTCAGGTCTGCGAGCCGACTTGCCGAAAAGTCCGCTATTTTGAGGGGATTCGTGTTTCTTGTCAATTCAGGATGACTGAAAACAAACGGGGTCGGCACTATCGTGGCGGGGGTCAGTACCACGTACCACCACGCCGGCAAAATGAGTGATTGCAACACTTCGCCCACCCCTTCCGCCCAGGCATTTTGTCCAAACACAAAAAACGGCACATCGGCACCCAGCGACAATGCCATCGCCTGCAATTCCGCGCGCGGAACGTTCAGACCCCACAATTGGTTCAAACCCAGCAACGTCGACGCCGCATCCGAACTGCCGCCGCCCAGACCACCGCCCATCGGGATGCGCTTTTTGACCGCGATATCAACGCCAAAATGAGTCGAAGACGCGCGTTGCAGCAATCGCGCCGCGCGTACCACCAAGTCGTCCTCCGCCGCGACCCCGGCAAGCGCAGAGGTACGCAGAATCTGGCCGTCTTCGCGAACGGTAAGGTCGAGCGTATCGCCGTAATCAAGCAGCGCAAAAGCCGATTGAAGCAGGTGATAGCCATCCGCCCTGCGTCCGAGCACATGAAGAAACAGATTCAGCTTGGCCGGGGCGAAAACACGACGCGTCATTCGGCCCGCCACTCATCGATCACCAGCCGCACTACCGTATCACCGCGAATCGCCAACACGCGCGAGGCAATTCTGTACGCGCCACGTGTCTGCAAGCGCTCGACCGTCACCTGCCATGGGTCGCCATCGGATTGGGCAAAAGTACGCTCGGTGGGTACGTCTTCGGTGAACCCGATGCCCTGCGTCCAGAGCGCCACCGCATCCAGATCGAGCGGCACCCCCAGCAACGCCGAGCTAATTTCCGCCATCGATGCCGCCGTCTCGGTTTCCCGTCCCCGCCGCAGACTCACCCGGCCATCTTTCAGCCTGACCAATTCCGCGATCTGGTTGCCGAAGGGCGTGAATAGTTCGACGCGTTCTTCCGCCGGCAACCTCGTCCAGAGTATTTTTGCGGTTTCGAGCTTGTCAGCAACCCGTACGCTGATTCGTCCTTGCAGCGTGAAAAATGCCGCAGGCGAGATCGCGATGCCAGTTGCGGGTTCCGCACCCGGCGGGGCATTTTGGAGCAACGCGCATCCGGTCAATTGGGCAAATGCCGCGATGGCGACAATGGCTGCAAAAAAACGGCACCCGAAAAAATCACGCTGCCGCGTGTCAACGGCGCGCGCGGAACCATTCATTTCGGCGCGAATTTTTTCATCACCAACGCGAGCGCTTCGTTATCCGGATTCTCAAGCAGCGACCCGCGCCAGATTTTCAGCGCCTCCTCATGATTGCCCTTTGTCCACAAAATTTCCCCCAGATGCGCGGCAATCTCCGGGTCGCGCCGCGCCTGATACGCGTTGGTCAAAGTCTTCAATGCTTCGTCCACCTGGCCACGACGAAACTGCACCCAACCCAGACTATCCTGTATGAACACATCGTTTGGCGCGAACTTGAGGGCCTTTTGCACCAATTCAAACGCCTCATCGAGCCGATGATTGCGTTCCGCAAACGTGTAGCCGAGGGCGTTGTAGGCATGCGCGTGCTCGGGCCTGAGTTCAATCACCCGGCGCAGATCCGCTTCCATCACGTCGAGCTTGTTCATTTTTTCGGCGACCATCGCGCGGTCATACAAAAGATCGGCGGTATCCGGATCCCTGATGATCGCCTCGCTCAGCAGCGCGAACGCCTCATTGTTCGCCTTGTTGTCGCGCAACAATTGCGCCTCGGCAAGCACCAATTGAATGCGTGTCTCCGGCGAATCCTGCTCGCCCGCCTGCGCGTCGCGCAAATGCGCGCGTCCGGCCGCGATCCCGTCGCGTTTGGCGAGAATATGGGCAATTTTCAACTGCGCATTGACAAAGTATTCGCCGCTGGCAATCCGCCGATACCAATTGATCGCGTCGGTGGGCGATTTTTGCCCTTCCGCCACGGCACCCAGATTGAAATACACGGGGTTGGCGTCGCGCGGCGTCAATTCGAGCACGCGCTTGAACTGCTTTTCCGCGTCGGCGAAATCTTCGATTTGCTGTGACAGCAAACCCACCGCGTAGGGAATTTCCGGGTCGTCCGGCTGACGGGTCGCGGCGATCCTGAATTGCTCGCGCGCCGACAAATAGCTCTTCATGGCCACCAGCAATCGCGCATAAGTTTGCCGCGCGTCGTTTGCATCAGGATATTTGCCAAGAAACTGCGCCAAATACGCCGCCGCCTTGTCGTCTGCCCTTTCGTCTGCCCTGTCGTCCGCCTTGTTGCGGGCTTTGTCGTTCGCTTTGTCGCCTGCATCGCTTCCTATATTGGCATCCGGCGATTCGCGCAGAATTTGCGATTTCAGAATCGCCGCCTGCTGCCAATCCGCGCGCCGTTGCAATGCTTCGTTTACCGTCGTCAACGCGGCGGCATTGTCCTTTGCCGAAAAGTGCGCGACCGCGATCGCATAGTGTGCCTCGGGCAATTTCAGGTAGGGTGCCGCCAGCGATTTGACCGCACCGACCACGTCGATTTTTTCCGGGAAGCGTGCCAGCAAGGCATTCAGTTGCATCAGAACCGCTGCCGTCTTTCCCGGTTGGGCGAGCATCGCGGCAATGCTGGTTCGGGCGGATTCAAGATTTCCCTGCGTACCCACCAGTGCGGACAATGCCTGTCTGGCGACGGGCGAATTCGGTTCCAATTCAAGCCAAAGCGTCGTTGCATCCAATGCGAGCGAAAGTTCGCGCGCCTGAAAGGCAACTTCGACCGCCCGCCGCGCCAGACGCGGATCGCGGGTCTTTTGCGCGAGATCCGTTAGCCCGCGCAAGGCGAGGCCGACGCGTCCGCGCTGACCGGCGATTTCCGAAATCAGGTATTGGTAGAGGATTTGATCAGTGAGACCGGCATCGGGCGCATTTGCCTTGCCAGATACGTCGGCAACTGTTTTGTCCAACTTCGTTGGAGCGTCGGGTTTGCCGGTTGGCACCACCGGTTGGGCATGAACAATTCCTGACTGAATTCCGGCCAGCAGCACAAACAACGCCATGGTCGAAAGCGATGTGACACGCCACGGCCAGGTGATTTTAAAGATTGACTTAAACATGATTACCTGCGTGTTTACCTTTCACCCGTGACCCGCTGCACGGCGACTTAATGAGATGCATTGGATCGATCTCGCTGATCATCCATGATAATCGGTTATTGAACCGCAAAGAAATGTGTCGCGTGCCACCATTGGAGCGACGCAACGGCGACAAGTTCGCGGCGTAGTGGCGTTGCCTTTACACTAGACTGCACCCATCGTTTGTCTTTATCGATTAGCCCCAATCCGACCATGCCAGAATTGCCAGAAGTCGAAACCACGCGTCTCGGTCTGCTTTTGCATGTGCGAGGACAGCGAATTGCGCGTGTCATCGTACGCGAGTGCCGCCTACGGTGGCCGGTGCCGCCCGATTTTGCACCGAGGCTCAAGGGACGAACGGTCATTGATGTCACGCGGCGCGGCAAATATCTGCTCTGGGATTGTGAATCGGGTTTCGTGCTGAGTCATCTGGGGATGTCAGGGTCGCTGCGATTGGTTCGCGCATCCGATCCGCCGCACAAGCACGACCATATCGACTTCGAATTCGATGATGGTTCGGCGATCCGCTATACCGATCCACGGCGCTTTGGTGCCATGCTTTGGATACCGGGGCGCCGCACCGCACACCCACTGCTGGATGCCTTGGGCCCGGAACCACTGTTGGCGGAATTCAATGCCGACTATCTGGCCGGGGCGGCACGAGGGCGCGCGGTCAGCATCAAGGAATTCATCATGAACGGCCATGTGGTGGTTGGTGTCGGTAATATTTATGCCGCCGAGTCACTGTTTCTGGCGGGAATCCACCCCAAACGGGTGGCGGGAAGGGTCGCGCGCGCACGCCTCGAAAAACTGGTCGAATCGATCAAAAACACGCTTGCCACGGCGATCCGCGCGGGCGGCTCGTCGCTTCGCAACTATGTGCAGACCAACGGCGAATTGGGATATTTTCAGGTGAACGCGTTCGTCTATGATCGCGAGGGGCTGCCGTGCCGCCACTGCCGCACACCAATCCGCGCCGTTCGTCAGGGGCAGCGCTCGACATTTTTTTGCCCGTCCTGTCAGACGTAGAATGAGGGCATGAGCCGCGCGCCCGCCATTACCGAAAGACTCGCCGATTTGCAGAGTTGGCGCGCCGGACTTTCCACGCAAATTGACCGGGTGAGGGATTTCCTGAAAACCCATCATTTTCTGACGCCGAACATGGACGCGGCGCTGGAAGATGCGCGCACCCGTGCGGCCGGCCAGCGCGTCACGGTTGCCTTTATCGCCGAAGTTGCGCGTGGAAAATCCGAATTGATCAACGGATTGTTCTTCGCCGATCTGGGGCGCCGCCTGTTACCGTCCGGGCCGGGCAAGGGCACGCGCTGCGTAACCGAATTGCGTTTCGACCGTGACCGCCAAACCAGCGTGCGGCTACTGCCCGTTGAGACTCGCGAGAGCCCCAAACGCTTTGACGAATTGCTGAAAGACGAAAGCGTCTGGCGTACCACGCTGTTTGATGCGGACAACCCCGAATCCACCGCGCGCGCCTTGGCCGCGCTGTCGGAAACCAAGCGAATCACGCTGTCGGATGCGGTCGCGTGGGGCCTGCACGGCGAAGGTGTCGCGGTTCCCGCCGACGAGAGCAACTATATTCTGGTGGATGTACCGCGCTGGCGTCACGCGATCGTCAATTTTCCGCATCCGCTGCTCGATGCCGGCCTGGTCATCATCGATACGCCGGGACTCGCGGCATTCGTGTCGGAACCCGAATTTTCGCGCCAGCGGGTGCCGAACGCGGACGCCATTGTTCTCGTGCTGGACGCAATCGAAGGCGCGACCAAGGCCGATCTCGCGGTCTGGCGCGATCACCTTGGCGGCGCGCGCAATCTTCGCGAACGTGGCCGGGACGATGCCAGCCACAACCAGAATCAACTGCGCCTCATTGTCCTGAACAAGATCGATGCGATCAAGATCGACGAATCGCTTGCGCCGGCCGAGGCCAACCAGAAGTTGTTGCACGAACTCGACCGCGGCGTGCAGGAAGCGGCCGATATGTTGCGTGTTGAACCGATCCGCGTCATTCCTGCGTCCGCGCGGCTCGGGCTGGCTGGCAAACTCGCCGGTGACACCGACAAAACATTGCGCGGCCGCTTGTACCAGATTGAGCGCGCGCTGGCGTCCGATCTGCCGAAAAACCGTCAGGATGCGCTGCATGCCGACATTGTTGCCACGTTGTCCAACGCGCTTGAAGCGGCGCAGGCGGATCTCGACGCCGACCGTTTCGATACCCTTGACGGGCTGCGCAACCTGTCGGCGTTGCGCGACAAGAATGAAAAAATCACCTCCTCAATTACCACCCAGGCGGATCTGAAATACGACCGGCTGGAGGCCGCGATGCGCGAGCTGAAAAGCATCAGGCATGTCCACACAAAACTGGCGGAAGATTTGTCGGCCCTGGTCGACGTCACCTCCGCAAAACAGGATGGCATCCGGGCCAAACGCGCGATTTCATCGAGCCTGCTGCCGGGCAAGACGTTTGATACGGTACGCCAGTATTTTTCAGTCACGCGCGAGAAATTGCACGCACTGGAATCGAAAATCGACGAAATCCGCAATTTGTACAGCAGCATCAGCGAGCGCATGCGGCGCGATTTTGCAATCGAAATCCACGACGCACATCCCTTTGCCACGCAGCGGTTTCACACCGAATTGCAGAAGGCGCAGGAAAAGGCGGAAGCGGAATTCACCAAGACCAGCAATTTGTTGGTGCGGCGCGGCGCGGCGCTGGCCGAACAATTCGACGAAATGATCATCAATCGCGTGATGCACATTTTCGAGATCGCCAGCCGCGAGTCAATGACATGGATGCGGGGCCTTATTGGTTCGGTCGAAAAACCGCTGGAAGCCCTGAAACAAGGCACGTTCGCGCATTCCGCCAACGTTGAAAAATTCAAATCGGCCGAACTGGATCTGGCCGAAAGGATCGCGGAAATGCAGGCCCGCCTCGACGCCATCAAGCGCAAGCACAGCGCGCTGGCCGACGCGCGCGAGGGATTGCGACGATTTACCGGTGAAGCAAAGCGTGAGGAAGGCGAATAGCCCGACGCTAGGCGGCTTTTTGCTCCACGAGCCTGACAAATTTGCTGAATAGCTGCTCGCGGGTTTCGACAAAGTCGAGATCCAGCGGAATGCAATCAACCGGACATACTTCGCGGCACTGCGGCACCTCGAAATGGCCGATGCACTCGGTGCATTTCAAGGGGTCGATCTGATAGATTTCGATGCCCTGCGAAATGGCCCCGTTCGGACACTCGGGTTCGCACACGTCGCAATTGATGCACTGATCGGTAATTTTCAGGGCCACACTAATTTTCCGTTTTGCCGACCTTGCCCAATAGCGCCTTTGAGGTCAGCGGATGAACAAACTCGCGAACATCGCCGCCCAGCGTCGCGATTTCGCGGACGATGGTGGCGGAAATGAACATGTATTTGTCGGATGGGGTGAGGAACATGGTTTCGACACCCGGCAGGAGACGCCGGTTCATGCCGGCCATTTGAAATTCATACTCAAAATCCGATACCGCACGCAAGCCGCGAAGGATGACATTCGCGTTATGGTTTTTCAGGAACTCGGAAAGCAATCCGGAAAAACCGAGTACCTGTACGTTTTTGTGGTTTGCCAATATTTCACGCGCGAGCCCGACCCGTTCTTCCAGCGTGAAAAACGGTTGCTTTGCCGGGCTGTGGGCGACCGCAACCACGACTTCGCCAAACAATTGGCTCGCACGCGTAACCAAATCCTCATGGCCGTTGGTGAGGGGGTCAAAGGTGCCCGGGTAAACCGCTCTGATCATGGTTCGTCTTTCGCGATGGTTAACAACGCGAAGTGTACCGCACCGGCTTTGCCGTGTTTCACCTGTCGCCAACGGTAATTTGGCAAGGATGCGATTAGATCGGCAAGCGGGGCGTGCCATTCGGCGTAGACGACACCATCGTCACTGAGGTGATTGCCGAGTTGACCGAGCGCGGTTGGCATCAGTTGCGAGGCGAACGGGGGATCCAGAAAAACAACGTCGAATTTCTCCCGATTCCCGGCAAGGAATTGGCCTGCACTGCGCGCAATGAGGCGACATTGCCGCGCGTCCAATCCGGCCTGATTCGCTTTTAGCGATTTCATCGCCGCCTGATCGGATTCGACCATGAACACCACCGCCGCGCCACGCGATGCCGCCTCGAACCCGAGTGCGCCGGATCCGGCAAACAAGTCAAGGCAGTGTTTGTCATGCAGCGTTTGGCCAAGCCAGTTAAACAATGTTTCGCGGATCCGGTTCGCGGTCGGCCGCAATCCCTCCACGTCGGGAAATTCGATGATGCGGCTGCGCCACTGGCCACCAATGATACGCACTCGATTGGCGTCGGCCAATCGTGGAGATTTTGGTTTGTGCGCATTCGGGCCGCGCCCATCGCTTGGCTTAAAATGTGTGGTCATCTCCAAATTTTCCCAGAGTTTCCACTTGTTCAGCATTTTCGGCGCGAAAAAAACCTCAACCCCTGCGCCGCCTTCAGATGTCGGGCGGCAGGAAGGCTGGCTGGCGAAACTGAAATCGGGGCTGTCCAAGACCCGCGACCTGCTCAACGCGGATGTAACTGACTTGTTTGCCCGGCATGCGAAAGTCGATGAATCCCTGTTTGACGAACTGGAGACGACGCTGATCGCAGCCGACATCGGCATCCGCGCGACCGGTCTTCTGATTGAAGAACTGCGGCGCGCGGCGAAACTTCAAAAAATTTCCGACGGATCGGCGTTAAAGGCGGAATTTGAAAGCGCGCTCGCGACCCTGATGCGACCGCTGGAAAAGACCATTGACACGCGCATCGCGAAACCGTTTGTGATCATGGTGGCGGGCGTCAAAGGTGCGGGCAAAACCACCACCATCGGCAAGCTCGCCAAATTTTTCCAGTCGGAAGGCAAGAGCGTCATGCTGGCGGCGGGCGACACGTTTCGCGCCGCGGCCCGCGAACAACTGGTGGTGTGGGGCGAGCGCAACAATATCGTCGTCGTCGCGCAGGAAGGCGGCGACGCGGCGGCGGTGATTTTCGATGCGATCCAATCGGCCAAGGCGCGCGGTATCGAGGTTGTCATCGCGGACACCGCCGGGCGGCTGCCAACGCAATTGCATTTGATGGAAGAAATCCGCAAGGTGAAACGGGTCATTGCGAAAGCCGATCCCGGTGCGCCGCACGAATGCCTGTTGGTGCTGGACGCGAACACCGGGCAAAACGCGCTGCGACAAGTGAAGGCATTTGACGACGCGCTGCAATTGACGGGCCTGGTGGTCACCAAGCTTGATGGCACCGCCAAGGGCGGCATGATCGCGGCGCTCGCGGCCGAGCGGGCAGCGTCGCCGATTCCGGTGATATTCATCGGTGTCGGTGAAGGGATCGACGATCTCAGGCCGTTTCGCGCCGATGAATTTGTCGGCGCACTGTTCAAGTGATCGTATTTTCCAACACCGTCAAGCGTTATCCGAATGGCTTTGAGGCGCTGAAGGGCGTTTCGCTCACGATTGAAAAAGGTGAGATTGTCGCGGTGACCGGCCGCTCCGGCGCGGGCAAATCGACGCTGTTAAAACTCGCGGCCGGCATTGAGCACGCCTCCGAAGGCAGCGTTTTGGTGAATGGCCAGAATGTCAGTGATCTGCGTGACGCAGGGCTGGCGGTATTGCGCCGCAGTCTCGGCCTGGTGTTTCAGGATCACAAACTGCTGTTCGACCGGAGCGTGTTCGACAATGTCGCGTTGCCGCTGTCGATTGCCGGTTTCACCCGTGCGGAGATCGGCAAGCGGGTGCGTGCCTCGCTCGACAAGGTGGGCCTTCTCAATCGCGAAAAATCGCATCCGGTTGCACTGTCCGGCGGTGAGCAGCAGCGCCTCTGCATTGCGAGGGCCATCGTCAATCGTCCATCGATCCTGATCGCCGATGAACCTACCGGCAATCTCGATCACGACTACGCAAATACCATCATCGAGTTGTTTGAATCCTTCAATCAGGTTGGCGTTACGGTGGTGCTTTCCACCCACGATGAAACCGGGCTGTCACGCCTGAAGTGCCGCCGCGTGCTGCTCGAAAATGGGGCACTGGCCGCATGAAAGCGTGGATTACCGCGCATGGGTATGCGTCCGAGCGCGCGGCGAAGCGTTTGCAGTCAAACCCCGTCAGCACGCTTTTGTCGGTATTGGTGATTGGCATTTCGATTGCGTTGCCGCTGGCGTTATACATGCTCTTTGCCAATGTCACGGTCGCCGCCGCTCGGGTGGGCGCGGATCCGAACGTCAATGTCTATCTCGCGCTCAACGCCAGTGAAGCAGAGGCGCGCGCGCTGGAGAAGCGGGTTCGCCAGAGTGTCCATGTGCGCGGCGCGCGTTTTTTGTCTCGTGACGCGGCATTGGCGGAAATGAAGCGCACCGGCAATCTCGCCGATTTGCTCGCGAGTCTTGAGACCAACCCGCTGCCGCACGCGCTCAGCATTCAACCCACATCCAGTGACCCGGCGTTGTTGGCGGCACTTCGCACCGAGTTATCTGCATTGCCAAAGGTCGAGCAGGTGGTGATGGATTTTGAATGGGCACAGAAACTGAAACGCTTCGCGTCATTCGCGGAGCGGCTAACGATGTTGCTTGGGGTAATTCTCGGTTTCGCGGTGGTATTCGTCTCCGGCAATACCATTCGCCTGCAGATTCTCACGCAGCGCGACGAAATCGAGGTCAGCCGGTTGATTGGCGCGACGCGACGATTTGTACGGCGACCCTTTCTCTACTTCGGCGCGTTTCAGGGCCTGTTGTCCGGCATTTTGGCGGTCGTCATTGTGATGTTTTTCTTCATGTGGGCGGGTGCCGAAGTGCGTGCCTTGACCATTTCCTACGGGTCAGAGTTCGCGCTCCAATTGCCGAGCCTTGAGCAAGGCATCTATGTGGCACTCGGATCGGCGGCGCTGGGATGGGCTGGCGCATTCACGTCAGTCTGGCTCTACCTGCGCCGGGCCTGAAGATGCCGTTGTTGATGTACGCACTCGACATCGAATTGTAAATCTAGTGCTGGGGCGGAGTTTGGGGCAAAAACGTCTGGAAACGCCCGCCAAATGGCGATCTGCCACGGTTTATGCTGGGAAATCCCTGCGCGTGCCGATGCGTTCACCAACCCATTCCCTTGATGACAGCAAGAAGCTATTTCCAGTTGGCACTCATGCGGATTCCTTGGTTGAATTTTGATTGACCGGCAACGACCGGATGCGCGCGTCAACGCGTCAATATGGCGTTGAATGCGTTCAAGACGTAATTCCAATTCCCGATCATTACAACAGTAAATGCTGTCATTCCCGCGAAAGCGGGAATCCATTTTCTAC
>JANLQC010000378.1:0-1863 GCA_031367575.1 Betaproteobacteria bacterium
TGCGAATCGAGCAAATAATTGATCACGTCCTCATCGTTCTTGATCAATGAACCTGACGGTGTGGTCGCACCGATCAACGCCGCGCAACTCGGGTAAACGTAAAACGCGCCCTCGGGGGTATGGCAATGCAATCCCTGTGCCTGATTCAGCATCTTCACCACCAGATCGCGCCGTGCCTTGAATTCGGCATTGTTCTTCGGGATGAAATCCTGCACGCCGTTCAACGCTTCCACCGCCGCCGCCTGACCGATCGAGGAGGGGTTGGAGGTCGATTGCGATTGCACATCGCCCATCGCCTTGATCAGCATTTCCGGGCCGCCCGCATAGCCGATGCGCCAGCCGGTCATGCAGTACGCTTTTGAGACGCCGTTCATGGTCAGTGTGCGGCTGTAAAGCGAGGGTTCAATTTGCGCAGGTGTGAAAAACTTGAAGTCGTCGTACACGAGGTGTTCGTAGATGTCATCGGTCAATACCCACACGTGCGGATGGCGCACGAGAACGTCGGTGATGGCTTTCAATTCAGCGTAGTTGTAGGCCGCACCTGAAGGGTTCGAGGGCGAATTCAGCAGCACCCATTTGGTTTTGGGGGTGATCGCTTTTTCGAGATCACTGGCTTTCATTTTGAAGCCGGTTTCCTGCGTGCAGGTCACGATCACCGGTGTGCCTTCGGCGAGCAACACCATTTCCGGGTACGAAACCCAGTAGGGCGCGGGAATGATCACTTCATCGCCGGCCGACAAGGTGGCCATGAAGGCGTTGTACAAAACCTGTTTGCCGCCGGTGCCGACGGTGATTTGCTTGGCCGTATAGTCAAGATTATTTTCGCGCTTGAATTTGGCGATGATGGCTTCTTTCAATTTCGGCGTGCCATCGACGGCGGTGTATTTGGTGTCGCCTGATCTAATCGCCTTGATCGCGGCTTCTTTGATGTTATCCGGCGTATCAAAATCCGGTTCGCCGAAAGAAAGTGCGATGACATTTTTGCCGGCGGCTTTCAACGCGGCGGCCTTGGCGGAAATGGCGATGGTCGCGGAGGGTTTGACGCGGGAGAGGCGGTCTGCGAGAAAAGGCATGATGGAGTCCTGAAATTCAACCGTCGTTATTGCGGTGCAGCATGATTATACGATGACTCGAATCGTGCCGGTACCGCATGGAGAACACAAGGAGAACAATAGGAGAACATACCGGAGAACATACCCCTGTGTGTCATAATTTCAGCATACAAATTTCAGAAAAATCATGCGCATCCTTCTCTCGAACGACGACGGCTATTTTGCCCCTGGTCTCGTCGCGTTGCATCAGGCACTTTCCCCTTTCGCCGAACTCACGGTAGTGGCCCCGGAGCGCGATAAAAGCGGCGCGTCAAACTCACTCACGCTGGATCGCCCGCTCAGCATGCGTCGCGCGCCGAACGGGTTTTATTTCGTCAACGGCACGCCCACCGATTGCGTGCATATGGCCGTGACCGGCATGCTTGATTTCATGCCGGACATGGTGGTTTCCGGCATCAATTCGGGTGCCAACATGGGCGACGACACCATTTATTCCGGCACCGTCGCCGCTGCCACCGAAGGTTTCTTGCTCGGTGTGCCGGCGATTGCGATTTCGATGGCGGGCCATGAAGCCAAGCACTACGAGACGGCGGCGCGGATCGCGGTCGAATTGATTCAGCGCCATCACCGCGTGGCGCTGAAGCCGCCGGTGTTGCTGAATGTGAATGTGCCGGATGTACCTTACGATCAACTGCGCGGATTTGAAATCACCCGGCTCGGCAAACGCCACAAAGCGGAGCCGGTGGTGAAAACGACCAACCCGCGCGGCGATACCGTTTATTGGATCGGTGCGGCCGGCGCGGTGGCCGAT
>JANLQC010000418.1:0-1730 GCA_031367575.1 Betaproteobacteria bacterium
GCGGTGCTTCTACCGGCAGCGGGGCGGCCTGACTCGATGGCGGCCGCCCCGGTTCAAAACATGCTCACGCGGTCGCTCGATTTCCAGTGGCCGCGCACGCCCGGACGACGCGCGCCACCATACTCAACCGAGGAAATCGCGCTGATTTTTCCCGGCGTTGGTACCACTGCCGGCAGGGTGCCTGCCATCGGGCGCACCGATGAACGATCTGCCCAGACTGATTTCATTGCCCGTTTCATCACCTGCGAAATCCGGGTGCGCAGGGGTCGCGCCAACGATCGAAAAAATGGCGCGGGCGAAGCGGAAAGAGGCGAAGCGGAAGTAAGCGTACGGGCATTGTCCATGTTGGGTTCCGTGCAGGCGGCGGGTGTTGATCGTTTGCGTCGTTGGAGGATCAAAGGGTGATTGGAGAAGGCGAAAGGATTGGTTGATCAAATCATGACCGCAAATTGTGAAAATGCGGTGACAAGGAAATGACATTTTCAAATCGGTAAAAAAATGCCCGGTTGCCTTTCAGCAACCGGGCAAAGAGCCGAACGGGGCTTCGACTAATGTCCTGACCTACGAGGGAGGCACGTCAAGCGGCGTTGCGAAGGCGCGGCGCGGTGACAATGATTGCCGCTTCGCGGTACTGGATCGGCGCCATCGCCGTCGGTGTCGGCGTCGCCACCGATTGCACCGCGCCGGGATCATTGGCAACGGAAAATCCCGAATCAGGTGCGATGTGAGGCGCTATGTGAGGCGCTATGTGCAGTGCCATGTGCGGCGCGCGCCAGTGGTTGTTCCGGCACCTCGTGGGCATGGTGTGGATGCGGCTTGGACACCAGCGAACCCACCACCATGCCAATGGCGGCCATGATGATGCCGGCCAATTGCGCGGGGAACGCGTCACCCAATTGTTTGAACACCAGAAAAACCAGCCAGGTAAAGACGCCGAAAACGATGGATGCAATCGCGCCTTGCCTGGTCGCGCGCGTCCAATACAAGCCGCACACCAACGGAATGAACGCACCGACCAGCGTGATTTGATAGGCACCCGACACCATTTCGTATATCTGCGTACCTTTCATTGCAACCGCGTAGCACAGTACGCAGATTGTAAAGACTAATAGCGTGACACGAAATGCAAACAGTTCCTGCCGGTCTGTCAGTTCCGGTCGCAGGTGTTTATAAATGTTTTCAACAAAACTGGTCGACGGTGCCAACAATGTGGCGGACGCACAGGATTTAATCGCTGACAACAGTGCGCCGAAAAAAATCACCTGTGCGATGAACGGCATTTTTGTGAGAATCAGGGTTGGAAGAATTTTTTGCGGATCGTTGGCCAAAAATTCCTTGGTCTCGGCCGGCATGATCAGCACCGCGCATGCAACGATGAACATCGGCACAAACGCGAACGCGAGATAGCAGAGCCCGCCAATGACGGCACCGCGTGACGCCGTCTTTGCATCCTTGGCTGACATCACGCGCTGGAATACATCCTGCTGCGGAATCGACCCCAGCATCATGGTGATGGCTGCGGCAAAAAAGAACACCACATCCTTCAGTTTCGCCTCCGGCAACAGGCGAAACCAGTCATTGTTCTGCGCCAGGGCCAGCACTTTATCGGCCCCGCCGGCCATGTCGCTGGCCATGTAGGCAATGATTGACAGGCCGATGATGAGCACAATCATCTGAATGAAATCGGTCCACGCGACGGCCAGCATGCCGCCAAACATCACGTAAATCAA
>JANLQC010000431.1:0-2072 GCA_031367575.1 Betaproteobacteria bacterium
GCCTCCACACAGGTCTATACGCATCTTGATTTTCAGCATCTGGCGAAGGTGTATGACGCCGCGCATCCGCGCGCAAAGAGGAAAAAATGAGACGTGTTTTTCGGGTGGCGTTTTGGTTGGTCGCGGTCGTGGCGCTGCTGATCGCGGTGGCCGCACTGACCATTTGGTGGGCCATGCGCGCGAGTCTGCCGACGCTCGATGGCGAAATCCGGCTTGCGTCACTCTCGTCAACGGTCTCGCTGACACGCGACGCCGATGGCACCGTCGCGATCACCGCCGAGACCGCACAGGACGCGGTGCGCGCACTCGGCTATGTACACGCGCAGGAACGATTCTTTGAGATGGATCTGGCACGCCGCTCGGCGGCCGGCGAACTTTCCAAACTGCTCGGTGCCGCCACGCTATCGATGGACATGGATAAGCGCCGCCACCGCATGCGCGCACGCACCGAGGCGCATTACGCCAACGCCACACCGGAGGAACGCGCGTGGTTCATCGCCTACGCCGACGGCGTCAACCGCGGCTTGAATGCGTTTCCGGTGCGTCCATGGCAATACCTGTTGCTGCGCACCGAACCGGACGCGTGGCGTGAAACCGATTCACTGCTGGTGATCAGCGAAATGTATTTCATGCTGCAAGGCAGCGGATTCAACAATCGATATTCGGAAATCCAGCTACGGAAAATGCTCGGGGACAAATTATTTGATTGGCTGCAGCCATTGGGCGGCGATTGGGACGCCGCACTCGATGGCAGCGTTGTCGGTGCGCAGGCAATGCCCACGGCCGAAGAATTCGACGTGCGCAAGCCTCCGCCCCCGGTGGCAATGCCAATGAACGCATCGCTTTCGGTAGACAACAACAGCAATCGCGCCGAGCACGATCAATATCCCGGCAGCAACAACTGGGCGATTGGCGGTACGCGCACCACGCATGGCGGCGCGATGCTGGCCAATGACATGCATTTGGGTCTCGGCGTGCCGGGCATCTGGTTTCGCGCGCAATTGACCATTGGCAAGGGCGAAAACATGCGGCGTATCGCGGGCGTTACACTGCCCGGCGTCCCGCAAATCGTTGCCGGCAGCAACGGCGATGTGGCTTGGGGGTTCACCAACAGTTACGGGCAGTGGTTTGATTGGGTGGCGTTGGCCAAAGTCTCACCGGACGGAAAAGAGGCCACACCGGCTGCCGCACTGACAACGCATCGCGAAACCATTGACGTGAAGGGCGGCGAGAGCGTTGCGCTGGAAATCCGCGAAGCCGCGTTCGGCCCGGTGTTGTTTGAGGACGCCAGCCACCTTTACGCGTTGTCGTGGGCCCTGTACGGTGAAGGTGCCGTCATTAACGCGGCGAAACCAATCATGTTCGCCTCAACCATCGATGAGGCGGCGCAGCTCGCGGCACTCACGCCTTCGCCGCACCAGAACATCATGATCGCCGACAAAACGGGAAACATTGTCTGGACCATTTTGGGGCGCATCCCGGTGCGCGAATCGCCGCAGGCGACACGCGGCACACTGTCGCCGCTTGCTACACTGCCGACCGGCTGGCTCGCGCCGGATCGTTACCCGTTGGTGAAAAATCCGCCAGTTGGCCAATTGTGGACCGCCAATAACCGCCAGTTGTCCGGCGCGGGCGGCGGCGACATCGGTGACGGTGGATTTGATCTGGGCGCGCGCGCGGGCCAGATTCGTGATCGCCTGCGCGAGCGCGCAACCATGACCGAAAAGGATCTTTACGCCATCCAGTTGGACAGCGAATCGCGGTTTCTCAAACGCTGGGCCGCGCTCGCGCAATCAGTCGCGCAATCATTGGCACCATCGGTGGAATTATAAAAGCCTGAGAAAAGACGAGATAAGAACCAAGCAAAATTAGTCCGATTAAACTAAATAATGCACCAATTTGTTTTGCCGCCTCGAATTTCCCTTCGGCGAAACTGATTATCAAAAGAACTGCAATGGCAACCAATATCGTCCAAAAAAACGCCATCCAATCGGAAACAGGCTGGTAAAAACGCTGGCGCAAAATCGTATTGATTTCATTTGCCAAAATTTCCACGCCCGGCATTAACTCGC
>JANLQC010000489.1:0-1533 GCA_031367575.1 Betaproteobacteria bacterium
CGAACCACCCACAGCCCACACGCTTGGATCAACGAATGCGGCGAGCATTTCACCGACCCAGTTTGGCGCGGCCGCATCACTCGGATCGAGCACGGCAACAAATTCGCCGCGCGCCTGTCGAATCGCTTCGGCTTTCAATGCCGGAAGATTGCCACCGGGCAACGCAATGTGGCGGAACCCCGGAAACCGTTGCATCAGGACTGCCATCTTGCCGTCATCACTGCCATCGACAACGAGAACCTCAATTTCCGCGGCTTGAATTTGCCGGGCGAGCGAAAGAAGGGCTTGTTCGGTCGTGTCGGGCGGCTCTCGTGCGGCGACCACGACCGACACCCGCAGAGGCGGGGGCACGACATGAATTGCGTCCGCCGCGCCCATCGAGTTATTGCCGCCGTTCAGGTTTCGGTTGAAACAGTCGCGACCGCGTCTTTCGGGCTGCGTGAAAGACGATCAATGTTGATGACCTGGCTCGGTTGGGGCTTGCCGGTGAAACTCGCCGCCGAATAGCCCGCAGGTGCCTTTGGCTTTTGCCAAACGCGCCCGCCAATCATGGAGCGCGCCAAATGCAGCGGCTGAAACACGATGCTGGGCCACAAGAAAACCTCCGTGGTACACCAGCAAGACTTGGCGCTGATTTGCGCACGCAATTCCTTCGCTTTGGGTGAATTCCAGATTTCCCGGAAAGAGGCTTCGCGCAAATTGCCGAGCGGCTCATGCATTTCGCAAACGGACACATCCCCGTTGGCATAGATAACACCGGCCAAAACGCCGGCCTTGCACGGCACCACTTGCCGACTTTGCAACACGGATTCAGTTTTCGCCCACTGAAGCATCGGCTCAACAATGGCCCCGAACCTGCCCTCATCACGATCCAGCCAAACCTCGCGAACGTGCTCGGAAAGTGCACGGTATTGGTCGATGGGCGGCGTGAGCAGCGCCGGATCTTTGCGGTCACCGCGAATAATGGCCAGATTGTGGTGATCCATTTTTGGGCAGCGTTTGTGCAGGAAGTCGGTCAGTTCCCAGATTTCACCCATATTCTGGTTGGTCGCCGTCGAGATCGAGTGGATGCGCAGGCGCGGATCCTCTTTTTGCAATTCGGCGAGCATGTCGTAAGTTTCCATCGCTTTTTCAAACGACTTGTCGTTACCGCGAAACTTGTCGTGGTAATCAGGCATGCCGTCGAGCGAAATCTCGCAGGCGAACAGCATCAGGTCTTTTTCCTTAAGTACGCTGCGCAACGCCTTTTCGGTCCGGTCGGTGAAATAGCCGTTGGTCGGAACATAGATCTGCTTGACGCCGTTGTTTTGAATGAACATCCGGACAATTTCAGCAAAATCCTTGCGAATGAACGGCTCGCCGCCCGACAGATTCAAGTTGTCGATCGGGCCAAGATTTTCGGATAGCTTCTTGAGCTCATCAAACGTCAAATCATTGCGCTGGTTCAGGTCGCGCCAGTAAAAGCAATGATCGCAGGTGAGGTTGCAGATGGAATTGATGAACAACACCAGAAACGGCGGCGTGCTGCCCTCG
>JANLQC010000497.1:0-3260 GCA_031367575.1 Betaproteobacteria bacterium
AGCATCATCACCACGAACAGGAACAGCACCATCACCGCGCCGACGTAGACCAGCACCAGTGTGATCGCCAAAAACTCCGCGTAAATCAACAGCCAAAGTGCGGCGGCGGTGACAAACGACAGCACCAGGAACATCGCGGCATGCACCGGGTTTTTGGCCGTGATGACGCGCAGTGCCGAGAAAATCAGCATGGCGGCGAAAACGTAAAAGGTAACGGTTTGGAAGGTCATATTATTTTTGGAATTGACGGGCGCGCCGCACACTAGCGGTACGGCGCATCCTCCGCGCGTCGCTTGGCGATTTCGGCTTCGTATTTATCACCGATGGCAAGCAGCATCGGTTTGGTGTAATAAAGATCGCCACGTTTTTCGCCGTGATATTCGAGCAAATGGGTTTCGACGATGGAATCGACCGGGCACGACTCCTCGCAGAAGCCGCAGAAAATGCATTTGGTGAGATCGATATCGTAGCGCGTGGTGCGGCGCGAGCCATCTTCGCGCTGTTCGGATTCGATGGTGATGGCGAGCGCCGGGCACACTGCTTCGCAAAGCTTGCAGGCGATGCAGCGTTCCTCACCGTTTGGATAGCGCCTGAGTGCATGCAGGCCGCGAAAACGCGGGCTTTGCGGCGTTTTTTCTTACGGAAACATCACGGGGATTTTGCGCGCGAATAAATTCCGCCCGGGGTGTTTCAGGCCTTGCAGCAATTCGCCCAGCAGCATGCTGCCGAACAGTTCTTTGGTTCTATCCCACATTTTTTGTCTGCTTATCCTATTTTCCAAACCAAATTGAGAATGGCAGCCAATTGCGTACCGGTTCCATCAACATCACGCCGGTGACGATAATCCAGATGATGGTGATGGGAATGAAAATCTTCCAGCCGAGACGCATGATCTGGTCGTATCGATAGCGCGGAAACGAGGCGCGGATCCAGACGAAAATGATCATCAGCGCCATCATCTTGATGAGCATCCACCAGATGCCCGGTTCACCGAGCAACGGAATCGCTTTCGGGAACGGCGACAACCAGCCGCCCATGAACAGAATCGTCGATAGCGTCGCGACCATCAGCATGTTCGCGTATTCGGCGAGGAAAAACAGCGACCAGGTCATGCCCGAATATTCGACCAGCGGCCCGGCGACGATTTCCGATTCACCTTCCGCCACGTCGAACGGATGGCGATTGGTTTCAGCCACGCCGGCGATGAATTGAACAATGAACATCGGAAACAGCGGTATCCAGAACCAGCCGATGGCACCGTATGGGGTGTCCTGACGCGCGACCACTTGCGTGAGGTTCATGCTTTGCGCGGCCATCAGTGCGCACACCAGCGCGAAGCCCATCGCAATTTCGTACGAGACCACTTGTGCCGCAGAGCGCATCGCGCCCAGAAACGCGTATTTCGAATTCGATGCCCAGCCGGCAATGATGACGCCATAGACGCCCATCGACGTCAACGCCAGAATCATCAACAGGCCCGCATCGACGTTGGCGATCACCCATGTCGGCGTGAACGGAATCATCGACCACACCGCCATCGCCGGCACCACCGCCAGGGCGGGCGCGATCAGGAACAGCCATTTGTTGGCACCGGACGGGACGATCTGTTCCTTCAGCAATAATTTGAGCGCATCCGCGACCGGCTGGCCAAAACCGCGCAGCCATTTGATGCCGAAAAAAGTGACGCGGTTTGGCCCTTTGCGCACCTGCATCCAGCCAATCACCCAGCGTTCCACCAACTGGAAATACAGCACTAATACCAACAGCGGTACCACCACCATCACCACCATGGTCACCGCCTTGGCGAGCAGCCACGCGCTCGGGCCCCATTCGGCACCGAGTGTGCTGATAAAGCCTTGGTTGAGGGTTTGCAGGAGCGCGTCCATGTTTTTTTCGACCGCCTATTCCGCTGCGGCGGCCATCGCCGCTTTTTCGATGGCAATGGTTCCGAACATCGCGCCCAGCGCCGCCGTTTCCGCAAGCGAGGTGGCCACGCGCACGCAACCGGCGGCGAGACCAGCGTCGATGGCAGCGGTCAGTGTGACGCTATTTCCATCCTGCGTGACGCGCACTTCCATGCCGTTGGAAACACCGAGATTTACGGCGACATCGGTTGCAAGCCACGCGCGTTTCGCATTTTTCGCGTCCACCGTTTTTTGCAAACTTGACGCACGCCGCACCAACGCGTCCGCCGCATAAATTGGCACTTCACCGACGCGCTCAATTCCTGCACTCGCGGCGACAATCTCCACCTTAATGCCGCCGAGTGTGTTGTTGAGTTTGCCGTTGACGAACGCTTGCAGGTCGGCGGAAACTTCGCTGCCGGCAATTTCGTTGCCGGCAATTTCGCTGCGGATCGCGTTGATGTTTTCCTGCCCGAAACCGCTCAAGTCAAGCAGATTGCCGAGTACCCGCAACACTTTCCACGCGGGGCGGGTATCACCGAGCGGCTTGACGACACCGTTGAACGATTGCACGGTGCCCTCAAGATTGACAAAGGTACCTGCCGTCTCGGTGAAAGGCGCAATCGGCAACATGACATCGGCGAACTGCGCCATCTCGCCTTTGAATGATGCGAGTGCCACCACAAAAGTGGCGGCCTTCAATGCCGCCATAGTGGCACGCGGATCGCAACAATCTTCCGGCTCCACGCCCAACAGCAGGTACGCTTTACGCGGCTCGCAAACCATGCCTTGCGCGCACAAGCCATCCTTGCCGGGCCAAGCCCCTACCACCCCAGCACCGACGCTATTGGCAGCCTCGGCAAGAAATCCAAACGTGCCGCCACATAGACGCGCAATTTCCTGCGCAAGCACATGCAAGAGCGTGAATTGCGGATGATGTTGTGCAACATTGCCGAGCAGCACGGCGGCTTTTTCCTTCACTGCCATACTTTGCGCAATCGCTTTCGCCTCTGCGGAGACCGTGATGCCCGCGATCGCATGCGCAACTTCGCCCGGCAGCGTGCCTGACTTGATTTCCACCAGCGCCTTCGCAATCGCACCAAGGGTCGCCACCAATTCACTTGGCCGAATGATCACCTTGTTTGCGACCTTCACCAGCAATTCATCGTCGGCCACATGCACGATATTGATCGCGAGACCGCGCTTGGCCGCCTGCCTCAAGCGGTTGGCAATCAGCGGATGTTCCTTGCGCAAAGTGGAACCCACGACAAGAACACTTTGCAATTGGCCGACGTCGGCGACCTTCATGCCGAGCCAGCGCACACCAGTGAATTTTCCGTCGGCACTGGTGTCAGC
>JANLQC010000513.1:0-1644 GCA_031367575.1 Betaproteobacteria bacterium
GGCGTGCGCGCGGGCTATCAGGGCGCGGCGGCAGTTGTGGTGGGCGATGCGGTATTGATGGTGCTGGCGGCGGCGGGCATCGGCTCATTGCTGGCGGCCTATCCAAGTGTTTTCACGGTGATCAAATACGCGGGCGGTGCATATCTGGTGTGGATCGGGATTCAGTTGATTTTGGGTGCGATCAAACGCTGGCGAAATGACGCGGCGACTGAAGCCGTGAGCGAGCCCGCAGACACGCGCCATCCATTCAAACGCGCACTCGCGATCAGCTTGGTGAACCCGAAAGCGATTCTGTTTTTTGTTTCTTTCTTCATTCAATTTGTCGATCCCGCGTATCCGTATCCGGCGCTCACGTTTGCGGCGCTGGGTGTGATATTGCAGATCATCAGCATCATTTATCTGTCCGCGTTGATTCTGATCGGCGCGCGCGTGGCGGAAACATTCCGCCAGCGGCACCGCCTCTCGGCTGCGATGACTGGCGGGGTTGGCGGCGTCTTCATCGGCTTCGGTGCCAAACTCGCGACCGCAACTCTTTAGCAGAAAACCATGCCCAAGCGCACAGACATCCAATCCATCCTCATCATCGGTTCCGGCCCGATCGTCATCGGTCAGGCCTGCGAGTTCGATTACTCGGGCGCGCAGGCGTGCCGGGCGCTGCGCGAAGAGGGCTACAAAGTCATCCTGATCAATTCGAATCCGGCGACGATCATGACCGACCCAAACATGGCGGACGTGACCTATATCGAGCCGATCACCTGGCGAATCGTCGAACAGATCATCGAAAAAGAGCGCCCCGACGCGCTGTTGCCGACGATGGGCGGACAGACGGCATTGAATTGCGCGCTTGATTTGGCCAAGCATGGCGTACTGGAAAAATTCAACGTCGAAATGATCGGCGCGACCAAGGAAGCGATCGACAAAGCCGAGGACCGCGAAAAATTCAAGCAGGCGATGACCAAAATCGGCCTCGCCTCGGCGCGCTCCTCGATTGCGCATTCGATGGAAGAAGCGTTGCAGGTGCAGGCGGGCATTGGCTTTCCGGCGATCATCCGCCCCAGTTTCACGATGGGTGGCTCGGGTGGCGGCATCGCCTACAACCGCGATGAATTCGTTGAAATTTGTGAGCGTGGATTGGAGGCCTCGCCCACGCAGGAATTGCTGATCGAAGAATCGCTGCTCGGCTGGAAAGAGTTCGAGATGGAAGTGGTGCGCGACAAAAATGACAATTGCATAATCATTTGCGCGATTGAAAATCTGGATCCGATGGGTGTGCATACCGGCGACTCGATCACCGTCGCCCCCGCGCAAACGCTGACCGACAAGGAATACCAGATCATGCGCAATGCATCGATTGCGGTATTGCGCGAGGTCGGTGTGGAGACTGGCGGCTCGAACGTGCAATTCGCGGTGAACCCAAAAGATGGCCGCATGGTGGTGATAGAAATGAATCCGCGCGTGTCGCGATCCTCTGCCTTGGCTTCCAAAGCAACCGGGTTTCCGATTGCCAAAGTCGCGGCCAAACTGGCGGTCGGCTACACGCTGGACGAATTGAAGAACGACATTACTGGAGGCGCAACACCCGCGTCGTTCGAGCCGACGATCGACTACGTCGTCACCAAAATTCCGCGCTTCGCCTTCGAGAAA
>JANLQC010000195.1:0-1686 GCA_031367575.1 Betaproteobacteria bacterium
AATGACCGCAGCAGGGGCAATCCTCAGACGCATATCGTTCCTTCATTATTATTTTGCAGGATCGGGCGGGGGCGTGTTCGCCGCCAGGCGCGGTGTGGTCAGCGCGTCGAGCAAAGCCGCGGTCTCCGCATCGGGCATGCCGTCGAACAGCGACGGCCGGTACTTCATCTGGAACGCGGCAAGGACATTGATGGTTGCCTCGTTGAGCTCGGCGTTCTGCGGAATGGCATAACCGACTTGCGCGAGTCTCTGCTGGAACCATTCGATGTCTGGCAGTTGCTGCTCGTAAAGCGGTTTCCGTTGCGCGACCAGTGCGGCGTCGGGCCACAGGATCAAGCCTTCGTCCGCAAGGCGTTTCCATGGAAAACGCGGCCCGGGATCCTGCTTGCGTTGTGGCGCAATATCGCTGTGGCCGAGAACGCGCGCGGGTTTGATGCCGTGGTCCTTGACGATCTTCTTCACGAGTGCGATCACGGCTTCTATCTGCGGGGCAGGGTAGTCTGGATATACGCGCCCATTGGGTCCGTCGTTGGCCTCATTGACGATCTCGATGCCGATCGATGCGGCGTTCAGGTCGCCATAGCTACCCCATGAGCTTCTGCCGGCGTGATAAGCGAGACGATTTTCATCCACGAGTTGGTAGATAGTCGGGGGATTATCGCGCACCAGGTAATGACTGCTGGCGCCGCGCTCGGTGAGCACTTTCAGCGATGTCGAAAAATCCAGAACAGTGTAATGCAGGATCAGGAACTGCGCGCGGCTGTCTTGGCCGATGGCAGTGAAGGAGCGATCAATCATCGGGCCGGTGGCGCAGCCTGAGAGGAAGGCGATGGTCAATATGGCAAGGAACTTTTTCATCATTCATTTTCCCCGAAAATCGGCTGGGTTCTGCGGCTGGCAATATGGGCGGCGGCAATACGGGCGGCGGCAATATGCGCTTCGCCGGTTCGCACAGTCAATTCGGTGGTCGATGGCATTGCGGCACGCATGCTTTGTTCAATTACGGGATGCAATTGCACCACGCGTCCCGCCAGGGCAATCGGTCGCGGGCCGTAGCGTGAAATCATTGCATTGCCGAGCCGTGCGAGTTCGCGACCGGCGCGCCGCAAAATATCCATCGCCGCCGGATCGTCACTTGCCATTGCTGCCACCACCAACGCGAGCTTGCCAATTTCACCACGTTCACGATGATAAACAAACTCGCGCGTGCGCGGCCAGTCTTCACCGCCGAGCGTCTTAAACAGCGCCGCCGCCATCGGTGATGCGCGCCACACGCCGGGATTTTCATCCTCATTGCGCCAGATGTGTTGCAGCGCTTCGATGGCGATCCAATGGCCGCCCCCGGCGTCGTCGAGCATCACGCCGTGGCCGCCGGCGCGATGAAACTTGCCATCGGCATCAATGAACGCCGCGATGCTGCCGGTGCCCGCGTACACCACGTAACCGCCGCCCGGCGCGAAAAGATCGAGGCAGGCGATTTCGATATCGCTGCGCACCGTGACACCGCCACTTGCGATACCCAGCGAGTCTGCGATCATCGCGACAAGGTCGACTGGGTTGCCGTCGAAGCCGGTGATCCCCGCGAAGACGAATTGTGGCTTACCCACGGCGAGTACGGCTTCGGCCAAAGCGGCCAGGTTTTTTTTCAATTGCTCGCGTCCGGCATCGCTGCTCATCTGCAATGCG
>JANLQC010000611.1:0-3320 GCA_031367575.1 Betaproteobacteria bacterium
TACCGTGCGCCTCAAGCACCCTACCCGCAGGCTCCGCGGGACACACGTCAACGCCTGCCTATTTGGGTTTGCTCCAGGTAGAGATTGCCCGTTTCACCCGCACTCCCCTTTCGAGAAGCACGACTCGTCTCTGTTGCTCTGATCCTCACCTCACGGTGGATGGGCGTTACCCACTACCCTGCCCTGTGGAGTCCGGACTTTCCTCTATGCAACAAGTACACAGCGACCGTCTGGCGCGCTTCCGCAGGGATTATCTCACGCGCCCTGATGCGATCCGCCGGCCGGGCCGGAAGTATTCGCGATTGTCGTAGAACGCGGGATCCTGGTTGCGGGCGTCCCAACCGGGGATGCCCAACAACGGCAACGGTGCGAGCGATTGTGAGCTTGCCAGATTGGCATCGTTCGTCAACCAATTTGAGGCGGCCATATCGAGCCCGACCTCATCGCCCACGTTGAGCAGAATCGCCTTGCCGGTGAGGCCGATAAACGGTGCCAGTGCTTTCTCCATGAGGCCGTGCCCCAGCATCGCGAAGCGCATGCGCGCGACCACATCGGCGCGCCGATCAACAAACAAGTCGCGCCAGCGAAACTCCCGCAGAAGGTCGAGCAGCGAGTTGTCGGTACTGGCGACGAGCACGCCGCTTTCATCAATCATCGTTAGCACGTCACGCGCCACCGGGCGCGGGGCAGTGTCCGCGCACTTATGCCGCAGATGTCCCGCATTGATGGCGGCCTTTGCATTCGGAAACGCGATCCATTGCAACGCGTTGAAAAAATCGTGCGTGTTGTCGCGGGTCGGCACCTCGCCGGTCGCGGCGATCATCATCTCATAGCCAATGCCCGAAATGTCAAACGGCGGCGGCACAAAGCGCACGCCAATCCCGCGTGAGGCGGCCAGTTCGTTCAATGCGCCCAGATCGCGGCGGCCTGCGAGTCGATCCAGTTCGCTTTTCACCGAGGTGAAAAACGCGGTCGCCAGTGCCGTTTGGCTGGTTAGTTCATTCGCCACGCCATCGTCTCACCTGCCCGCAACGGTACCAATCCCGCCTCGGTGAACGGCACTTCGTCGGGCACCACCCACGATTCTTTTTTCAAGGTAATGGTGCCAGTATTGCGCGGCAATCGATAAAAATCCGCGCCGTGAAAACTCGCAAAGCCTTCGAGCTTGTCGAGCGCATTGACGCTGTCAAAGGCTTCCGCATAAAGCTCCATCGCATGCAGCGCCGAATAGCAGCCCGCCGCGCCGCAACAGGCTTCCTTGGCATTGCGCGTGTGTGGCGCGCTGTCGGTGCCGAGAAAAAATTTCTCATTGCCGCTGGTGGCGGCTTTCAATAGTGCAAGACGATGATCTTCGCGCTTCAAAATCGGCAGGCAATAAAAATGTGGACGGATGCCGCCCTTGAAAATGGCGTTTCGGCTATACAAAAGATGTTGCGGCGTGATGGTCGCGGCGATGTTGTCGTTCGCGGCCAATACGAATTGGGCGGCGTTGGCGGTGGTGATGTGTTCGAGCACGATGCGCAGTTTCGGGAAACGCTGCGTGAGCGGGATCAACATTTTTTCGATGAAAATTTTCTCGCGATCAAATACATCGATGTCGTCGCCGGTCACTTCGCCATGCATCAACAGCGGCAATTGGGCGTCTTGCATGGCGTTGAAAACGTCCTCGCATTTTTTCAGGTCGGTGACACCAAAGTCGGAATTGGTGGTGGCGCCGGCCGGGTAATATTTGATTGCTTTGACAAACCCGCTCCCAGCCGCCCGCTGAATTTCGCCGGGCCGGGTATTGTCTGTGAGATAAAGCGTCATCAACGGCTCGAAAACCGCGCCAATCGGCAACGCTTCAAGAATGCGCTCGCGATACGCCTCGGCGTCCGCCACGGTACGCACAGGCGGTTTCAAATTGGGCATGACGATGGCGCGCGCGAATTGCCGCACGGTATGCGGCAGCACCGCCTTCATGGCATCCCAGTCACGCAAGTGCAAATGCCAGTCGTCGGGACGAACAATCGTCAGGGAATTCATGCGGCGATTATAGCGAGCGCAGCGGACATTCCAACGGGCCAAGCCAAATTGAGTCGCGCAGGCAACACGAGTATGATCGATCATGCCGTTGTTTCCGCAGCGAGCACGGGATGCACCTGTTCCACGACAGGCTTTGCGGATATTTTTATTGCCCAACACAATGGGAGGTCACATGTTGCTGACAAAGCAAACAAAGCGGATATCGAACCAATCGTTGTACACATTCGCAAAAACGTTGGCGGGTTTGACGCTCACCGTTAGCGTATTGAGTGGAAGCTCGTTGGCATCAGATTTGCCGCGCAGCACATCCGATGCGCCGGAAAAAATCGGTATTGTTCGTTTCCCCACCTCCTGCAATGAGGTCGCGCAACCGCATTTCACCCGCGCGGTCGCATTGCTGCATTCGTTCTATTGGGCGGAAGTCAAGAATGCCCTGACCGAGGCAGTGAAGGCCGATCCAAATTGCGCAATGGTGCATTGGGCACACGCGATGGTGGCAATGGGCAATCCGTATACATGGCCGCTCACCGGCAAGGCGCTGACGGATGGCATGGCAGCAGTGGAAAAAGCGCGCCAGTTCGATATTCCTTCCGAACGCGAGAAGGACTACGTCGGCGCGGTAGAACAATTTTTCAAAAATGCCGCCAAGGTGCCCGCGGAAACCCGCCAACTTGCGTACGAGCTCGCGATGGGCAAAATCGCGCAAAAATATCCCGACGATATCGAGGCGCAGATATTTTACGCGCTGGCACTTTCAGCCAATTTCAATCCCAACGACAAGTCCTATGCCAATCAACTGGCGGCCGCGAAAATACTTGAAGGGTTGCTCGCGCAGAAGCCGGATCATCCCGGTGTATCCCACTACCTGATTCATTGCTACGATTCGCCACCGCTGGCGCAACGCGGTTTGGCGTCGGCTTACCGTTACCGGGACGTGGCACCGTCCGCGCCGCACGCACTGCACATGCCCTCGCACATTTTCACGCGCCTCGGCATGTGGGACGACTCAATCGCCGCCAACACGGCCGTACTGAACGCGACCCGCGAACACCAGAGCCGCTTGCACTCCTGGGACTACATGGGTTATGCGTACCTGCAAAAGGCACAGGATGAGGACGCAAAACGCGTGCTCGGCGAAATCCTGGCGCTGCGCAAGATCGATGGAGAAACCGCGTCGTCTGCCTATGCGCTGGCGGCGATTCCCTCGCGGATGGCGCTCGAACGACAGCAATGGGCCGAGGCGGCTTCGCTGAAGCTGCCGATCTCCGAATTCGATTTCGGCTGGCAGCAGTTCC
>JANLQC010000619.1:0-7832 GCA_031367575.1 Betaproteobacteria bacterium
GCGATCTGGCGACTCTATCGAGGGCGTGCCGACTGCGAGAACCGGATTAAAGAACTGAAATATGATTTTGCGGCGGACAGTTTCAACATGAAGGATTTCTGGGCGACCGAGGCGGCACTCAACACGGTCATGCTGGCGTACTGTTCGCGCCGATTGAAAGCTTCTGGTACTCGATGAAGGTCGAACAGACACATGGCGAGGACTTTGCCACCCGAGCTGAGGCGATCCACAGCGTGTTTGGCTACATAGAAGGCTGGTACAACACGATACGGATGCATTCAAGTTTGGGGTACCAATCCCCGACCCAGTTTGAACACTCGCGTAACGCCGAATTGATCGAGGCGGCCAACGACAACTTATCCACCGTTTCAAACCAACACAGCCAATCCGCTCGGCAGAATAAAAGAACGGCTTAAACCCTCAATGAAAAGTTGACAAGGTCATTATCCGGAAATACGCCACCAACCCCTATAACGCTGAGTATTTCTTATGGCTGCTGCGGGCTTTTTCGACCGGATATTTCACCGCATTTACCGCGATTTTTTGTTGCGCGGCGGCAACAAGATCGATGCCCAGTTTGTCGCTGATCCGGATCAGATAGAGCAACACGTCAGCCACTTCCGCGCGCACGGCGGCGAGTGTGTCCGGCGCGAGTTGTTGGCTCTCTTCAGCGGTCAGCCACTGAAAATTTTCAAGCAGCTCGGCCGCTTCAACGGCCAGTGCCGCGGCGAGATTTTTCGGCGTGTGGAATTGATCCCAATCGCGTTGGGCGGCAAATATGCGCAGTTGATCGCGCAACGCGACAAGCTCGCCCGATGGTAATGCTGAAGGCGATGGCGTATTACTGTCGCTCATTTTCTGGCAAAGACCACGCGCAAAAGCAGCGTTCCATCGCGGCTCACAAATTCGCCGGGCCGCTCTTTTTCGGCGTAGTCGATGCAAATCTCCATCTCGCGTCCGCTGAATCGATAAATCGACGGGAAGCGTTTGCCTTTGTTGGGCCCGTCTTCGCCAACCACATCCATCCGCGCCGCCTGCCCGGCGAGTTCATCACCGAATAGTACAATCCTGCCGCGATCCGTCGGCAGGGCGGCATTGGTCGTCGATGCAATACGATATCGGCTGCCGGTGATTTGCATTTCAAAGCCGGGCGGCACCGGCAAATCACGCCCGGCGAATTCGGCTTTCTTGATGAGCCAGATGCCATTGAGGTTGCTATCGACAATCGGTTCGCGTTCTCGGAATTCCGGTGTGGCACAACCGGCGAGGATGGCAATGGCAACGAAAAAAATCGTTGTGGCAAATGCGCGGTGATTTTTCATGGGACTCGCGGAAAATATTGAAGGCGCAACTTGCATGTCGGGAAAGCGCGCCGGGGCACCTGTGTCATTGGCTCAGGTGTCAAAAAAATTGCTGAGATCGTTGGCCCCCGCCGCCGGTGTGGATTCCACCGCCGCGGCACCGGCAACTGCACCGGCAACCGCACCGGCCGCTGCGGCGACTGGCGCGGCTGATGAGGGCGCGGCTGATGAGGGCGCGGCTGATGAGGGCGCGGCCGTTGCCGGTGGATAGGGATTTGTAATGACAGGTTTGGCGGGGACGATGGCAGGGACGGTTTCCCCACTCACCGCTTCATGCAGCAGACGCGTGATCATGCCCACATCCATCGGCACCCGGCTTTGCGATCTCAGCAACACACGCGAAGGCAAATCGATCAGGCGCGGCGTGGCGAGGCGCATATTGGAAGCGGTGGTGAGTTTGGGAATGAGGTGGGTATTTTTCCAGCCCGCACTCTCGCTGTCGATGCCATCGATGATGGCTTGTTGCGCCTTGGTAATGCCGGCAAGCACTTCGGCCAATTGTTCAATCGTGAGATTCATGCAGCACCTCGAATAAAGGGGTTATGAGGCTATGTTACATCGGCTTGGCGTGGCAGAGTATCCAGCGCCAGACACATTACCAATTCACCTTCGTCCTCATCGCCGGTACGCACAAATCCAAAGCGTTGATAAAACGGCTCCGGATTTTTATCTTCGGGAACAAACGATAGCAACATGTTCTTCGCATCGGGCCGTGTTCGCGCATGCGCAATCAGCAAGCGCAAGGCCTCACCGCCGAAACCCAATTGCTGAAATCGTTGGTCGATCATGAAGCGCCATAGCGCCACATATTGCTCGCCACGCCAGAGTTCCGGCGTGACACCCGCCACCAGCGACCAATCCTCCAGCATCGCAAAGCCGACCGGTGTTTCATCGGCGTAAATGGCGCGGAACCATGCCTCCGGATGAAAGCTTGCCTGCGCAATCGAGAATGCATTCGGCGCGACCAGCCGGTTCTGCCCGGGACCAACGTCAAGCAGGCTGATGGTACGCACCGTCGACTTGCTGATTTCGCGCAGCGTAACAAGCGAAGATCGCGTGATCGATTTCATCGTCTCGGCATCCAGTGATTTTGCGATGTTCGGATGGGTGCGGCGCAGGTAGTTGCCGGAGAGGCTGGGGGGCCAAATGATAGGTGTGATCATGGCGAAGATTCTATACGCTGCCTGTCTGCCTGGGCGCGCTTCGCATTGCCTGCGCTCGACACGCTGCCACGCAGCGCCGCAAATTGGCCATTATTTGGGCGGACGCGAGGCCCATTCGACCACATCAACATTCTCGCGCTTTGTGAGCGCTGCATCGTCACGCCAATGTTGGCGACCGATGATGCCGGAACAACGCTACTCCTCGACGCCTCCGGCAAACAATCTACTCTGCCGCCTCCGACACGAACGCCTGCCCGCCGCCATAGCTCGATAGCGCCACCGGTCCGCCCCCTTTGGTCACGCGCACCGCGCAATACTTCAATTCCGCAATTTTGCCGAACGGATCAAGCGCCGGATTGGTGAGCATATTGGCGGCCGCTTCGTAGAACGCGAACGGAATGAAAATTGAGCCGACCGGCGTGCCTTCGTCAGCGCGCACCTTGATGCCGACGTTGCCGCGCCGCGATTCGACCGTCACGTTGTCACCGGCGGCAACACCGACGTGGCGCATGTCGAGCGGGTTCATGCTGACTACCGCAGCGGGTTCCAGCGCATCGAGCACCGTTGCGCGGCGCGTCATCGAGCCGGTGTGCCAATGTTCAAGTTGCCGACCGGTGATGAGCACGAACGGATAGTTTTCATCCGGGCGTTCGTTGGCGGGAATAATATCGGCGGGAACAAATTTTGCGCGGCCATCGGCGGTCGGAAAATCATCGACGAACACCACCGGCTGGCCAGGATCGTTGTCGTCCTTGCATGGATAGGTCACCGACGATTCGCGATTCAATCGTTCCCATGAAATGCCTGAGATCGAATTTTGCGCGATGTGCATTTCTTCGTACACTTCGGCCACACCGCTTTCTTCGCCGCGATAATTCCAATCGAGACCGAGGCGATTTGCCAATTGCTGGATGATCCACAAATCCTGACGCGCGTCGCCGGGCATATCGAGCGCACGGCGGCCCATCTGCACCATCCGATCAGTATTGGTAACCGTACCGGTTTTCTCCGGCCACGCGGACGCGGGCAACACCACATCAGCGAGGTAGGCGGTTTCGGTCAGGAAAATATCCTGCACCACCAGCATGTCAAGTTTCGCCAATCCACCGCGCGCGTGATTCGCGTCGGGGTCAGACATGGCCGGGTTTTCGCCCATTACGTACATGCCTTTTATTTTTCCATCGTAGGCGGCGTCCATGATTTCAACAACCGTGAGGCCGGGCTTGTTGTCCAGTTTTGTGTTCCAGAGTTTTTCAAAGCGCGCGTGGTTTTCCGGAATATCGACACGCTTGTAATCGGGGAACATCATCGGAATCAATCCCGCATCCGACGCACCCTGTACGTTGTTTTGGCCACGCAATGGATGTAATCCTGAACCGGGTTTGCCGACCTGGCCCGTCATCAGCGTGAGCGCGATCAGGCAGCGCGCATTGTCGGTGCCGTGGACGTGTTGCGAAATACCCATGCCCCAAAGGATGATGGACGCTTTCGAGGTCGCGTAGGCGCGCGCGACTTCGCGCAACGTCTCGGCGGGGATGCCACACAGCGGTGCCATTTTTTCCGGGGAATAATCTTTTGAATTTTCCTTCAGCGCGGCATAGTTGTGCGTGCGATTGTTGATGAATTCTTCGTCAACCAGATTCTCTTCGATGATGGTGTAAATCATCGCGTTCAGCATCGCCACATCCATGTCGGGCTTGAACTGCAGGTAGCGCCAGGCGTGACGATAGAGGTCGTTGCGGCGCGGGTCGAGCACCACCAATTTCGCACCTTTCTTGGCGGCGTTTTTTATCCACGTCGCCGCCACCGGATGATTTGAAGTCGGGTTCGCACCGATCAGGAAAATCAATTCCGCCTTCGCCACATCGCTCACTTGATTTGAAACCGCGCCGGAACCCACGCCTTCCAGCAACGCCACCACCGATGACGCGTGACAAAGCCGCGTGCAGTGATCGACGTTATTGGTCTTGAAGCCGGTGCGCACCAGTTTCTGGAACAGATACGCTTCTTCGTTCGAGCCCTTCGCCGAACCGAATCCGGCCAACGCATTGGGGCCATGCTGGTCGCGAATTTTCGCGAGCGTGCCACCGGCCAGATCGAGCGCTTCCTCCCACGTTGCTTCACGGAAAATGTCGCGCCAGTTTTCCGGATCCATGCGGAAATCCGCCGTTTTTGGTACGCCGGATTTGCGGATCAGCGGCTTCGTCAATCGTTGTTTGTGGTGCGCGTAATCAAAACCGTAACGGCCTTTGACACATAACCGGTTGTGATTCGACGGCCCATCGCGGCCATCGACGCGGATAATGGTGTTGTCCTTGACGTGATAGGTTAGCTGGCAACCGACACCGCAATAGGGGCACACGCTATCGACTACCTTGTCGGCCTTGATTTTGTACGCTTCCTTCGCGGGTGCGAGCGCGCCGGTCGGGCAGGCCTGCACACATTCGCCACACGCCACGCAAGTCGACAATCCCATCGGGTCGTCAAAATCAAAAACGATTTTCGAGTTGCCGCCGCGAAACGCGTAGCCGATCACATCGTTGTTCTGTTCCTCGCGACAGGCGCGCACGCAGCGCGTGCATTGGATGCAGGCGTCGAGATTGACCGTCATCGCGGGGTGCGAAAAATCGGGATTGGGTTGTTGGCGAGCGTGAAAACGCGATTTAGTCACGCCCAATTTGCTCGACCATTTGGTCAGTTCGTTGTCGCCCGGTTTGTAATCTTTGGGCGGCGCATCCGAGGTCAGGAGTTCCAGCACCAGTTTCTGCGAATGAATCGCGCGCGCAGAATCGGTGGTGACTTCCATGTTGTTTGATGGATACCGGCAACACGACGGTGCCAGCACGCGCTCGCCCTTGATTTCGACCACGCATGCGCGGCAATTGCCGTCAGGGCGATAGCCGGGTTTGTAGCAGAGGTGCGGGATTTCCTTGCCGTGTTCCTTGGCAATTTCGATCAGCGTTTGATCTTCAAACGCGGCAATTTTTTCGCCGTCGAGGGTGAATTCGACGAGTTTGCGTTCGACGATGGGTTCGGAAAGCATGTTCATTGCAATACTCCCAAACAGACACTGTCATTCCCGCGCACGCGGGAATCCAATTTACGTTTTCTCAATTTCACCCAAACTTGGATTCCCGCGAACGCGGGAATGACGGTGATTTGACAATTTGCACCCATCACAAAATCTCCTGTGGAAAATGTTTGATCACACAGCGAATTGGATTTGGCGCCGCCTGCCCCAGCCCGCAGATTGAGGCATCGATCATCACTTGCGACAATTCTTCCAGCAAACCGGTGCGCCATTTCGATTCTTCCAGCAAATGGACGGCTTTCTCGGTGCCTACGCGGCACGGCGTGCATTGCCCACAACTCTCATCGGCAAAAAATTTCATCAGGTTCGACGCCGCATCGCGCGCCTTGTCTTTGTCCGACAAAATCACCACCGCCGCAGAACCGATAAAACAACCGTGCGGTTGAAGCGTGTCGAAATCGAGCGGGATATCACCCATGCTGGCAGGCAGTATTCCCCCCGATGCGCCGCCCGGAAGATAGGCATAAAACGCATGCCCATCGACCATGCCGCCGCAAAATTCGTCGATCAACTCTTTCACCGTGATACCCGCCGGTGCCAGATGTACCCCCGGTTTTTTGACGCGGCCCGAAACAGAAAAGGAACGCAATCCCTTGCGTCCATTGCGCCCATTGCCGGCAAACCAATCGGCCCCTTTTTCCAGAATGTCGCGCACCCAGTGCAGCGTTTCCATATTGTGTTCGAGCGTCGGGCGGCCGAACAAGCCCACTTGCGCCACATACGGCGGACGCAGTCGCGGCATGCCGCGCTTTCCCTCGATCGATTCGATCATCGCCGATTCTTCGCCGCAGATATAGGCACCCGCGCCGCGCCGCAGTTCAATCTTGGGCAGCGCGTGTTTGCCGGGTGGATTCGCGGTCAGCGCGGTCAATTCCGCTTCGAGAATTTCACGGCACTGATGATATTCGTCGCGCAAATAAACGTAGCATGCATCGATGCCGGCCACCTTCGCCGCGATCAGCATGCCTTCGATGAATCGATGCGGATCGCGCTCAAGAAAGTAGCGATCCTTGAAGGTGCCCGGCTCGCCTTCGTCGATATTCACCGCCATCAAGCGTGGCGCTTGCTCAGCGCGCACAATGCGCCACTTGCGTCCGGTGGGAAAACCCGCGCCGCCGAGACCACGAAGGCCGGAGTGTTCCATCTCTTTGATGGTCGCTTCGATGTCGCGTTTGCCGGAAACAACATCGAGATAAGCCTGGTAGCCGCCCTCAGCCTGATACTTCGCGTAGGTGGTGTATTTCGCGGGCAACGCACGGGCTTGTTTTTCCTTGACCGCGTTGGCGACTTTTTCCGTCGTTGCATGCCCAAACGCGTTCTGCCCCACGCACACCGCCGGCGCTTCCGAGCAACGCCCGATGCAGGGTGCCGCCAACACACGCACATCCTTCCCCAAAATGCCGGGCAAGCGTTTCAATAAGTCATCCGCGCCCGCCATCGCGCAGGAAAGTGTTTCACAAACGCGCACGGTCAAGGCCGGCGGCGCAGATTCGCCTTCCTTGACGACATCGAAATGGTGATAAAAAGTGGCGACCTCATAAACTTCGGTCTGCGCAAGTTTCATCGTTTCGGCCAGCGCCGTCATGTGCGCAGCGGAAAGTGCGCCGTATTTATCCTGAATCTGATGCAGGAATTCGATCAGCAAATCGCGCCGCACCTCGCGGCCCGACAGCAACGCGGCAACCTCTGCGCGCGCCTGCGGATCGACCTGGCGGCCCTTGGGCGTGTTGCGCGCCTTCATCTTGTTGCGCACTTCGGCGAGGGGTATTGCGACAGTGACGCGGTCATTCATCGGGGGAATCTCCGGGGGGCGCAGGCACAATTTTGCCTGCCGATTTCACGCGATGTCGTCTGGCTACGACTTCGCTGAATCCCTCGCCGCGAGGGAACACACCCGGCGAGAGTGCTGGTATTGATGCACGTTTTATGCCAGTGAGCTTAACGGGGGCTTGCGTCAGGCCATATGACGGGTGTCAAGACGCGCAATTTCGGCGAGTCAAACTCTAGCACTGGAGCGGCGTTTCAGCCATTTTTTGTCTGAAAGGCCCGCCCACGCTAGAGTTTATTGGTCAATTGCGGGTACTCATGATAGAACTGCACCATCAGCTTGATATTGCGCTCAGAGAATCCCTTCTGCTCGGGCACTTCGTTGTGTAAATCTTTCGCCAGCCGGGGGATGACCCCCGCACCCCAGCCTTTGTGCTTTTGCCGGGCATC
>JANLQC010000627.1:0-4661 GCA_031367575.1 Betaproteobacteria bacterium
GGTATCGCTGCGCTCCACCCATCCTACGATAAAACTTGATTCACCGTCATTCGTCCCAGCGTCATTCAGCGCACCGTTTTCACGCCCGCCTGCTGATACTGCGCACGCAATTCACTCTCGATCTTGTCGATCGATTTCGGCAATTCCGCACCGGTGAGGAAGCCTTCGTCGAGCTGATTTTCCAGCACATATTTTTGCCACGATGCCGTTTTATGCAAGCGGTCAAACAGGTCTTCCCAATAGGCAATCACATCTTTCGGGATGCCGGGCGGTGCCATCACGGCGCGAATCTGCGGCGGCACCGTCACATCAAATCCGGCTTCCTTCAAGGTCGGCACGCCCGGATAGCCCGGCAGCGGTTTTTCGGCGATCTGCGCCAACACGCGCATCTTGCCGGCGCGAATTTGTTCGCCCGCTTCCTGCGGTTCAATGATCATCATGTCGACGTGTCCGCCGAGCAATGCGGCGATGCGCTCACCGCCACCCTGAAACGACACGAACGCCCATTTGGTGTTGGTGTGCAGCTGCAGAGCCTGGCGCATGATGCTGTCGCGCGAAGTCAACGACCCGCCGGATTGTTTGAGCTTGCCCGGATTGGCGCGCGCGGCGTCGATGAAATCCTTCATGGTCTTGAACGGCGAATCGGCACGCACTGCAAACACGGCCGGCTCCAATACCAATCGGGCAATCGGCGTCAAATCGCGCAACGCAATCTTCGCTTCGGCACTGGTTAACGGCGTCGCGATCCAGACGCTGGTGATCAGCCCCAGCATATGCGTCTCGCCTTTTTTCTCTGCCAGATATGCCGCCGCCACCGCCGCATTGCCGCCGGTTTTGTTGATCACCTGCATGCGCACCGGCAACAGTTTTTCCTTTTCAATCATCACCGCGAGGCTGCGCGCCAACACATCGCTGCCGCCGCCGGGGCCGGTATGCACCACCATTTCGACCGGTTTGGTGGGTTTCCATTCGGCGTGTGCAATCCCGCCAAGAGATGCCGCAAAAATTATCAATGCGAAGATTTTTGTGTAAGCCAACATGTCATTGCCTCCATTCATTTTTAGACTTTAGGGTACCTCTAAACTTTACGCTTCCTGATCGATGACCTGCACCCGCATCGCGTTGAATTTCTTGAACAGCGGCACCAGCAGCAGCAATGCCGCGATAACGAGCAACACTGCGGGGATCGGCCGCTGCCACAAAATCGACAATTCGCCCTGCGACATCATCAACGATTGCCGCAATGCCTTTTCCATGCCATCGCCCAGCACCAGCCCCAGCACCAGCGGTCCGGAGGGAAAATCGAGTTTGCGCATCGCATATCCCATCAGCCCGAACAAGGTCAGCATGCCAAGATCAAACATGCTGCCCGATGCCGTGTAAACGCCGACAATCGAGACGCCCAGTATGAGCGGATACATTGCGTAGCCGGGCAATTTCAACAACTGCGCGAACACCGACACCAACGGCAAATTCAAAATCAGCAACATCACGTTGCCGATGTACATGCTCGCGACCAGACCCCAGAACATGGCGGGGCTTTCTTCGATGAACAGGGGGCCGGGCTTGAAACCCCACAGCACCAGCGCCGCCAGCAAAATGGCGGTGGTGCCGCTGCCGGGAATGCCAAGCGTCAGCAACGGCACCAGCGCGCCACCGGTTTCGGCGTTGTTGGCACCTTCAGGCGCGGCAACACCTTCAATGACTCCGGTACCAAATTTTTCCGGATGTTTCGATACCGCCTTTTCGACGCCATAGGAAAGGAATGATGCAATGGTCGAACCCGCACCCGGCAGCACACCGATCAGAAAGCCGATCACCGATCCATTGACGAATGCGAAGCGGCAATCTTGCATGTCCTGCCAGGTCGGCAACAGATTGCGCAATCCTTTCGGCAGCGGCAGCATTTCAGCGGGCTTGGACGATTCCATATTCGCCATCACTTCACCCACCGCGAAAATGCCGATCGCCACCACCACAAATTCGATGCCGCCCAACATCGCCGTTTGGCCGAAAGTGAATCGCGACGTTGCGCTGAATAGATCGGTGCCCATGCCGGCGATCCACAATCCCACCAACATCGCCAAAATCGCCTTGGTTAACGATTCGCCCGCCAGCAACACCACCATCGCGAGGCCCAGCACCATCAACGCAAAATATTCGGGGGAACTGAACGCCAGCGACAATTTGGCCAATGGCGGCGCCACCAGCATCAATGCCACCACGCCGAACGTGCCCGCGATAAATGAGGCAATCGCGCTGATGCCGAGTGCCGCACCGGCACGCCCGTTGCGCGCCATCTGGTAGCCATCGAGGCAGGTCACCACCGAGGCTGATTCCCCCGGCACGTTCAACAATATCGAGGTGGTCGATCCGCCATATTTCGCGCCGTAATAAATGCCGGCCAGCATGATCATCGCACCGGTCGGTTCCATCTTGAACGTGAGCGGCAACAACATTGCAATTGTCGCCGGCGGCCCGAGACCGGGCAGCACACCGACAACGGTACCGAGCAACACGCCGACGAAACACATCGCCAGCGCGGTCGGCGTCAACGCCACCGCGAAACCCTGCATCAATCCATTGAGTACGTCCACGCCGCGCCTAGAAAAAAATGCCGGGGGGCAGAGACAGATCCAATCCCCACGAAAACAGGAGATAAAACCCCAACGCGCCGCCGATCGAGACACTCAATGCGATGCGCTGCGGCTGGCGAAACATCACCGCAATCAGGAACCAGCCGAGCAGGGAAAAGGAAATGAAAAACCCCAGCACCTTGAGCAGCGCAACACAGGCCACCAGCGCCGCCCAGCAGGTCAACGCGCGGCGCAATTCATGCCAGTCGATAACGCGACGCTTGAGCGCCGGATCGTGTTTCAACACCGCGCCGGCCACCAGCAACAGCGAGAAAAAAATCATCGCAATGCCGTACCAGCGCGGAAAAAATCCCGCGCCGGGGCCGTCCTCGCCGAGGTAGACCCAGCCGAGCGACTCATTGACGATGTAGGCACCGAGGGTGGCCAATGCCAGGCCGGCCCAGAAGTCGCCTTTGCGAAAGGCTTGGTTCAATTTTTCTCTCCCTGATGCGTGCGATTCGACGAGCACATTGGTTTCATCCAAAATTCGATGTCATCCTGAGGGTAGCAACGGATCTTGTCGCGACGAGATCCTTCGCTACGCTCAGGATGACTTGGGTTTTGCATTGGATCGTGGGTCAACGTCCATGCGCATACTCACGCAATGAAGGGTTCTACGCCGCCTTGCGCTTATAGCGCCCCAACGGCACCAGCTCCGCCACCGTCCCGCCCGGCGCATGAAACTTTACCGGGATGACACCGGGGTCACTGACGATTTTGCAACCATACGAAAGAATTTCCTCTGTCGCTTTTTCAAGATCCGCCACTTCCATTGCGAAGTGATGAATGCACGGCCCGTCACCCGCCGCCTTCGACTCCGCCGACTGGGTGCCGGCATCGTATTGCATCAATGTGAAATCGATATCGCCGTCGGTCATGTGGCGCGAAATGTGGTCGCGCGTTTTTTTGGTTTCGGAATCGACAAAGCCGAACACCTGTTGATAAAACTCGCCGGTCTTCGCCACATCATCCACCTTCAGCGAAATATGCACGATGCGGTCGGCGGGTTTGTCCAACGCGACTTTCTTGTAGCGCCCGATCGGCACCAGCTCCGCCAGCGTGCCGCCCGGCGCACGGAATTTGACCGGGATAACGCCGGGGTCAGAAACGATTTTGCAGCCGTATGACTGGACTTGTCTGGTGGACGCCTCGATGTCATCAACCTCGACCGCAAAGTGATGAATACACGGCCCGTCACCGGCTGCTTTGGACTCGGCCGATTGCGTGCCTGCGTCGTATTGCATCAGGGTGAAATCGATATCGCCGTCGGTCATGTGGCGCGAAATGTGATCGCGCGTTTTTCGGGTTTCGGCGTCGGCAAAGCCAAATACCTTTTGATAGAACTCGCCGGTCTGTTCGAGTTCATTGACTTTTAGTGATAGATGGACGATGCGGTTCATTGGGCGCTCCTGAAAATTTCGATGTTGTCATTCTGAACGCGGCGGATGATCGTTTGGCGACGGAATCGTTCTCTGCGCGAAGGATGACGGTGATTTTGTTGAATTCTTCAAAGGAATTCAATGGGTGCGCAAGTGTCGACCACCGCAAATCCCCCTCAATCCCCCTTTTTCAAAGGGGGAAGTCATTGCATAACGACCGCGCGTCTCTCGTAAATTCATGTTTTCTGACATGACGGCTTTGCCTCCGCCACCAACGCATTTACATTAGCCTGCTTCGACAACCCCCAACACAATTTTTTCAGCGCGTCCGATTTTCCCGCCCCCAAAATCGGTACCACCAGACTGTCAAACTTGCCTTCGAGCAGCGTATCGGTCATCGGATTTTCCATGCTGCCGATGGCGTTCTTCACGAACAGATGGACTTTGCGACCGTCCTTGCAAATCGCGGTGGCCTCGACCGAGGCTTCATGAATGCTACCGTCCACGGTCGCGATGATACGGCTGCGCAGATCCAGCACGTCGGCGCGATTGACGATGGCGTCATCGTATTGATGCTCGCCCGCCTCACCGAAAATTAATCCCGCCGCGGCGGAATGATAGACGCTGAACTTGGCTTCCAAACCGT
>JANLQC010000630.1:0-3023 GCA_031367575.1 Betaproteobacteria bacterium
GAAAGCAGTGGTTTCCTCCACAACGGCAATTTTCGCTTCGATGAAAACCCCATCAACTTCTCGCCCAGCCACGCCGCACCGGGAATGACGTTGCGCAGATTCAGAAGCCAGCCAAACGCCCACGCGTGCGGCGCGTAGCGAGGCAGGTAGGCAACCAGCTTGTCGCGAAGCGTGTACCCGTGGCGCGCCTTGTAGTGGTGCAGAAATTCAATTTTCATCTTCGCCATGTCGACACCGGTCGGACATTCGCGCTTGCAGCCTTTGCAACTGACACAAAGATCCATCGCCTCCTTGACGATGTCGGAGCTAAATGCATCCGGCCCGAGTTGCCCGGACACCGCCAAACGCAGCGTATTGGCGCGGCCCCGCGTGAGATGTTTTTCGTCGCCCGTCGCGCGATAACTCGGGCACATGGTGCCCGCGTCAAATTTTCGGCAATGGCCGTTGTTGTTGCACATTTCCACCGCGCTGCCGAATCCGCCCCATTCCGACCAGTCCAATGCCGTGTCGAATTTCTTCGCCTCGTAGCCCGGTTGAAAGCGAAACAGCGAACGATCATCCTGTCTGGCCGGATTGACAATCTTGCCGGGATTCATCAAGCCCTTCGGATCAAACAGCGTTTTGATTTCACCGAGTGCCGCCGTCAAACGCGGGCCGAAGAACGGCGCAATCCATTCGCTGCGCACCAACCCGTCGCCGTGCTCGCCGGAATAGGTGCCTTTGTATTCGCGCACCAGTTGCGCGGCCTGCTCGGCGATGGCGCGCATCTTCACGGCACCATCGCGGCGCATGTCGAGTATCGGCCGCACGTGCAAAGTGCCGACCGAGGCATGCGCATACCAGGTGCCTTTGGTACCGTGTTTTTCAAACACTTCGGTGAGGCGGCGCGTGTAATCGGCGAGGTGCTCCAACGGCACGCAGCAATCCTCGATGAAACTCACCGGTTTGCCGTCACCTTTCATTGACATCATGATATTGAGGCCCGCTTTGCGGACTTCCCACAACGCTTTTTGCGCGTTGGCGTTACTCATTTTCACGACCGAATTCGGCAAGCCAAGATCACCCATCAATTGCGCCAGATCGTCGAGTTTCCTGAACAACGGCAATGGTTCGTCACCGGCGAATTCCACCAGCAACACTGCCTGCGGCTCGCCGATCAATGCGGCATCGATCACCGGCCTGAATGCAGGATTGCCGCGCGACAAATCGATCATGGTGCGGTCAACCAATTCAACTGCCGTCGGACCGAGCGTCACGATATGCTGCGTCAGTTCCATCGATTGATGAAACGTCGGGAAATTCACCACGCCCAATACTTTGTGTGCCGGCAGCGGCGAGAGTTTCAGTTCCAGCGACTTGAAATACGCGAGCGTGCCTTCGGAGCCGACCAGCAGGTGCGCCAGGTTGGGCACCGGTGTGTTGTAATTGAGCGGATCGCGCGGCGCGAAAATATCGAGGTTGTAACCGGCAACGCGGCGCAGCAATGGCGGAAAGCGCGCGGCGATTTCATCTTTTTCGCGTTCGCAGATTGCGCGAATACCCGCGAGCAAATTGCGAAAGCGTGGCGAGCGGTCCGAATCGGCATCACTCAACACGCCGAATTGTTCCGCACTGCCATCCGCCAACACCGCTTCAATGCCCGCGACGTTATGCACCATGTTGCCGTAATAAATCGAGCGCGATCCGCAGGAATTATTTCCCGCCATGCCGCCGATGGTGGCTTGCGCTGACGTCGATACATCGACCGGAAACCACAGGCCGGTTGATTTCAATTTTGTGTTGAGATGATCGAGCACCAGGCCCGGCTCAACGGTTGCGCGCTGGTTTTCGGCGTCAATTGACAACACGTTATTCAAATATTTGCTGTTGTCGATGACCAGTGCCGCGCCGACCGTCTGCCCGCATTGCGAGGTACCCGCGCCGCGCGCCAATATCGGCACCCCCTCCCCGGCGGCAATTTGCATCGCGGTCATTGCGGCATCGACGGTGCGCGGCACCACCACCCCCACCGGCATGATTTGGTAAATCGAGGCGTCGGTCGCATAGCGCCCGCGCGAGGCGGCGTCGAACAGGATTTCGCCATCGAACTCCTGCAGTAGGCGCGCCTCAAGCGGGTGCAAGGCGCGTTTCCCAACCGGCGGGCTAAAGGTGATGGGCTGAGTCGCTGACATAAGTTGCTTGACCGGTGATAATGTGTGCAGGTTGGAAATGCCGTATCGTCATAGTGACTGAATAACACGTTTCGGAGCAACATGCATGGTTGATACCAAACCCCATTCTACGCATCGTGCAGGCCGCCATTTCCTGCAAATCCCCGGCCCGACCGCGGTGCCGGATCGCATCTTGCGCGCCATCGATCATCAGGTCATCGACCATCGCGGCCCGGAGTTTCAGGCGCTCGGCAAGGAGGTGTTGGCCGGGATCAAGGACGTTTTTCAAACCCGCCATCCGGTGATTATTTATCCGGCCTCCGGCACTGGCGCATGGGAGGCGGCGCTGGTCAATACGCTTTCACCGGGCGATTCTGTGTTGATGGTCGAAACCGGGCATTTCGCGTTTTTGTGGCACAAGATGGCGATCAGGCTCGGCTTGAAACCTGAATTGATTGCCACCGATTGGCGGCACGGCGTCGATGCCGATGCGATTGGCAAGGCATTAACGGCGGACACAGCGCGATCCATCCGCGCGGTCTGCGTGGTGCATAACGAAACCTCGACCGGCGTGACCTCAAACATCGCCGCCGTGCGTAAAGCGATCGACAAGTCCGGCCATCCGGCAATGTTGATGGTCGATACCATTTCGTCATTGGGCTCGGTCGATTACCGGCACGACGAATGGGGTGTGGACGTGACCATCGGTGGATCGCAAAAGGGTTTGATGTTGCCGCCGGGCTTGAGCTTCAATGCGCTGTCGCCGAAGGCAATGACCATGTCGAGCGCATCGACCATGACCAAATCGTTTTGGGCCTGGGACGAAATGCTGGAAGCCAACAAGACCGGATTCTTTCCGTACACGCCCGCCAC
>JANLQC010000481.1:0-2427 GCA_031367575.1 Betaproteobacteria bacterium
CGGATCGGATTTCATCGCACGTTTCATCGCGCAACGCTTGCAGACATCGATGGGTCAACCCGTCATCGTGGATAACCGTCCCGGCGCGGGCGGCAATCTCGGCACCGAGATTGGCATCTCGTCACCGAACGATGGCTACACACTCACCCTGATCGCGTCGAGCTACACCACCAACCTGGCGGTGTACAAGGTGAAGTACGATCCGGTCGCCGATATCACACCCATTGTGCAACTCTCGCAGGGCCCGATGGTGCTTGTTGCCGGCAATAGCTTCGCGCCGAAAAATACCAAGGAATTGCTCGCGCACGCCAAGGCAAAGCCCGGCGACGTGACCTTCGCCTCGGCCGGCACCGGCAGCATCACCCACATGGTCGGTGAATTGTTTGCAAGCGTCGGCGGCGTGCAGTTCAATCACATTCCGTACAAGGGAACCGGGCCCGCGTTGACGGACACCATCGGCGGGCAAACCAATATTTTCTTCGCCACCGCGCCGACCACCCTGCCGCAGGTGCAAGGTGGCAAGCTGAAAGCCATCGCCGTGACCACCTTGAAACGTGTGCCGGCATTGCCCGATGTGCCGACGGTCGCGGAATCCGGCCTGCCGGGATTTGACGTGCCGATTTGGCACGGCTTGATCGGCCCGAAAGGCATGCCGAAAGACATCGTTGATAAATTGAGCACTGAGATCAACAAGATTTTACAGCTCAAAGACACGGCGGATCAATTGGCGAAAGACGGTGTGTTCCCGGCCGGTGGCACACCCGAGGCGTTCAAGGCGCAGATCGCAAAAGAAATTACGTTGTGGAAAAAACTGGTGGCGGATCGCGGCATCAAGGCTGAATAGCCGCACCTCTTGAAAGGAACGGCCGACAGGCGTGGCATGCCGGCTGTTTTCATTTGTGGCCTGCCTTGCAACGCGGTTTCGCCATTCGACCGTTGGCGCGACCGCGCGGCAGGCAAATCATGTGGCGGGTGATAGTTGCTTCACGGAAAACACAAGCACTGGCGCGGCTCTCCGGAGATAAATTGATGAAAAACCGCGCCAGTGCTAGTGTTTATCAAATACGCCCTATGAAAGCATGCGGCGGCGGTTGATCGGGATCATTTCGACTTTCAGGTTGCGTTCAGCTTTGCCGGTTACGCTCGCATCGATAAAATCTCGACTATCGGGAATCACTTGGGGAGAAAGCAATGCTGAAAAAATCCGCACTTACGCTGGCGATCGCGGCATCATTGCCGATTGTGCTGACTACCGAAGTGCTGGCGCAAACGGTCACTGAAAAGCCGACCGATACGCAGACCGTTGAAGGTGTCGTCGTGAAGGATTCGTTCTTCGGCATCGGTGCGCAAAGTGCCATGAAACTCGATATTCCCATTCGCGATACACCGTTTTCGGTATCTGCCTATACGGAATCGTTCATGAAGTCGATCGAGACCAGCAACGTCTCCGACTTGTTCAAATACATGACGGGTGTGACGCGTGCCGGGGCGACCGCCTTCGACATGAGCATTCGCGGCTTCAAGACCGGTGCCAATGACCGCAACGCGATCATGGTCGATGGGCTACCCGGCCTGTCGGGTCGCTTCGCCTCGCCGCCGACAGTGGCCACCGACCATGTCGAAGTGGTGCGCGGACCCGCATCGGTGCTGTATGGCCAGGCGCAGCCGGGCGGATTCGTCAACATCATCACCAAAAAACCGCAAGCCGATGCATCCATCGACATCGGCATGAAAGGCACTGCGTACATCGGCAACAAACTGAAATTCAGGGACGCCAAAGGCTACAGCCTGGAATTGGACGCGACCGGGCCGATCAACGGCAACAACCAATTCCTCTACCGTATCATCGGCGAAAAAACCGACCGCGACCTGTTCCGGGACAACACCTATATTCACAGCGATTATATTGCGCCGAGCGTGACGTGGATCCTTGGGCCATCAACCACCGCCACCTTCCTCGGCGAATACCGGCGTACCACCACCTCCTACGACAACGGCCTTGTTCCGCCCGCGCGCGACATCAAACGCGTCGCCGCATTGACGACGGTATATCAGAGCCCGAGCGATTACCAGACCGAGACAGGCAAGACCGCGAGCATCGCGGTGAACCACCAGTTCGGCAACAAGGTGAAGTGGAATTTCAGCGCGCGCACCGTGCAGACCGACGACACCGCGAGCGGCTTCGACAACGTTGCGTTGCGCGCTGATCTGGTGACGCTGCAAATGCGCGCACGCGGCCAGGAAAACGGTCGCAAGTCAAATTTCTTTGACAATAATTTCATCATCCCTTTCAAGTTCGCGTTCATCGACAACCAGCTCATCGCCGGTGTCAATGGCGGCTTTGACACCTCGCAATTGAACCGCACGCAGTTTTTCAACGGCGCGATTTGCACGGCGGCGGTGATCGCCACCCGGCAGTGCATCGAC
>JANLQC010000652.1:0-4897 GCA_031367575.1 Betaproteobacteria bacterium
GATGCCACGGCAACACTTCAGTACACCATCAACAACACGTTCGGCCAGAAGTCAATTCAACGGCAGTCGTTCGGTTCGGGCACGGCACCGCTATTGGTCAGCGACATGTGGTGGGGTGGCGAAGCGCAGAACGGTTGGGGCGTCAATCTTGTCCAGCAGGCGGGGGTCGTGTTCGGTGTCTGGTTCACCTACGGCACCGACGGCAGGGGCATCTGGTATGTTTTACCCAACGGCGGCTGGGCGGGAACCACTTATAGCGGCACTTTTTAAAGCACCACCGGCTCGGCGTGGCTGGGCGCCAACTACAACGCGAACTTGCTGGTGGCCACGGCCGCAGGAAACATGAGTTTCAATTTTGCCAATGCCAGCAACGCAACGATGAACTATGCGTTCACGGCCGCGCCGTTCGCGGGCATTTCCCAATCCAAAACGTTGGTACGCCAAAACTTCTAATGGAAGGCAAAAAAAATCCGGCCTGCGAACTCTGCAACACCGACGGCGGCGCGCTGATTTTTCGCGCCGACAAATGGCGCGTGGTGCGGGTCGAGGGCGCTGAAGGCGACGCTTTTCGCGGGTTCTGTCGCGTGGTCTGGAACGCGCATGTCAAGGAAATGACGGATCTTTCGGCGGGCGACCGCGCCGAGTTCATGGATGCAGTGTTCAAAATAGAAGCCGCGCTGCGGGCAAGCCTCGCACCGGAAAAAGTGAATCTGGCCAGCCTCGGCAATCTCACCCCGCATTTGCATTGGCACGTCATTCCGCGCTTTGTTGACGATGCCGCCTTTCCGAAGCCAATCTGGGCGCATTCGCTCACCGCGCCGCCCAGCCTTGATACACTTACACCCGGACACGGTCGCGGCATTCCTGCCGCCCCAGACGGGCAGTGGGAGCAGGCGGTAGGTCGCGCACTTGATTCGGATTGAGGATGTTGGTGCGCCGGCATGCTCACTTGTTATGAACCGATGGTCCGCCGGCATGCCGGCGGGGAAAAGGATTCTTAAATGGCACTGCAATCTGCGCCCAATTCAAAGCCGGCCACATTGTTTTTCACCGACGCTCGCACCTGCAAGGAATGGCTGAAGACCATTCCGCTGGCCAGCGTTGCCCAGGCCCAGCAAAATATTCTTGACGCCATGCGGATCCTCAATCGCAATGCCGATTTCATTGCGCTCGAACGCTTGACGTGCATGGAGTTGTTGCGCGACAAGGTTGCCTATTTGCTCGCTGAACAACGCGTGCGCTACACCGGCAAAACGGTGCCGCTGTCCCATGGGGACAATGCCGCATGGCTCATTTCGCGCACACTGCTGACCGAAATGGAATCGGGCTACCGCCGCTGCTGGCTGGACGCGGCCGGCCAAGGCCCGTTGGCCGCACATGGCGCGTTGATCATCCAGCGCATCATGCGCTACATCGGCCTGCAAATGCTGATCGCTGGATTCATTTACCGGCGCTTCGATTTGTCGCTGTGGATGCGCCTGCATGCGCAATGGCGCGAAGCCGAATCGCGCGGACTTGAGGCTAAACGCGTGAAGGATTCGGTCGGTTCAATCGATGGCTATTCCACCGTGCAGCAGGCTTACACGGCGGTGTTGCTGGGGCAGGCCGCCAACGTTTATGAACTCACGCCGCGGCAAATCGATTTTGTCGATGCCGTGCTAAAACGCTTCGGCCACAAAGCGGAGATGGCGCGCGACACGAAGCCGAATCCGCAAGGCCTGGTTTGTGCGGTCGATTTGCTGGCCACCGCCGGTTGCAGTTTTCTGGTGCCGCTCGAACCGGCCGATCACCTGCGTTTTATGCAGCTTGAAGAATTGTCAAAGTCGCTGCGCCGGCGCATCAAGAAACTCAGCGACGGCGAACAGCCATCGAGCATGGATTTACCCGCCGACTGGAGTACCAGCGAGGCATACGAACAATTGCAACGCCTGCACCGCCTCTGGTGCGAAGGCACGCCGATGCGCTCGATCACCAACATCCCGAATGAAAAGGAAGCGCAACTGGTATTCGGTATTTCAGCGACGCATTTTTTCATGTCCGGCGACGCCTTCGAGCAGCCCGACGTGCCGCGTGAGTTGTCGCGTCAGGAAATGAATGACATCACGATGTTCGGCAAAGTGTCCGAATCCACCGCGCGCGCACGCTACGCGGAATTCAATTACGGCACCGAAACCTGGGGAATCATCGACGAAAGCCGCGGCTATGTGCGCCTGTTGCGTCCGGCCAATTCTTCACACGGCATGGCGATTGGCAAACTGGTGGGCATCAAAATCGGCAAGCAGGACGGTTTTTATCTGGGCGCGGTTCGCGAACTTTCCGAAGAACTCGATGCCGCCGTTCACGCCACGCTCGCGATGCTGCCTGGCAAACCCGAGGCGATCTCGGTACGCTCTGCCGATGATCGCAATCGTGGCGGCGGCAAATATGTGCAAGGGTTTCGACTGCCCCCAATGGAGTCGATGAAGCTACCGGAAACGCTGGTCGTCCCCGCCGCATTTGCCCAACGCGGACGCGGCATCGATATTTTTCACGCCGGACACGGTAGCCCAAAGACCGTGAAACTGCTCGAATTTGTCGAACGCGGATTGGAATTTGATCGAGTAACGATAGGGTAGCGCGTCGGATAGTTTCCGGATACGTTGCAAGGTAAACACAAGCACTGGCGCGGTGTTTGATGTTGAAGCCGCGTTATTGGCCTGCGATTGGCGTCAAATGGCGTTCTACGCATTAGGGTACTTCTATTTACCCTCAATTCTTGTCATCCTCGCCCCCGATTAAAGCATTCGGGGGCGGGAATGACCGGGTAAATAGCAGTACCCAATAATATGCGAGCTTTGAATGCCACCACAAATGTCTTCGCCATCGTGCCGCATTGCGGTTCTCATTGCTTCCCACATCGCGACTCAGGTGGCCGCCATCAACATAGCGATTGCTCGTCAAATTTACCCGATCCCGGCCAGAAATTTATCAATCGCCACTCGCGCCGTCGGCTCGTCAAGGGTCGGTGCGTGACCGCGATTCGGGACAACTTGCACCATGATGTGCGGCAGCCGTCGCGACATCTCGGCCAGCGTATCGGCGGACAATATGTCTGAGGTTTCACCCCGGATTACCAAAATGGGTGTTGCGCCGACCGCGTCAAACAGCGGCCAAAGATTCGGAGCCGCCGTGCCGCTGTTTACACCGAGCGCAATCGCCGGATCATAGTTGAGCACCGGCGTTGCCCCTTCCTGCACATAGAGGCGCTGCGCCATTGCCCGCCAGTCAGCAGATTGGTAATCGGGAAACGCGATGCCATTGATGTGCGCCGTCTGATCCGCCGCCGTCTGCCAATCGGCCACCGGTTTCGTCTTGCCGACGTAGCGGGCGATTCTCTCAATACCGTGCGGATCAACTTCGGGGCCGACATCGTTCAACACGGCGGCACGAATTCGTTTCGCATCGGTCGCCATCATGACAATCGCCATCAATCCACCGAGCGAAGTACCAATGACGATGGCGCGCGAAATGCCAAGCACGTCCAGCAGCGTGCGCATGTCCGCCACGTATTGCTGCGGATGATAGTGGGTCGCGTCCGGGTCGCGCTCAGAACGGCCGCGGCCGCGCTGATCGGGGCAGATGACGCGATAATTTTTTCGCAATTCGTCGGCGAGTTCGGCAAAGTCCTTGCTGTTTCGCGTCAATCCCGGCAGACAGAGAATGATGGGCGCATCGGTCTTTGGGCCCGCGTAGTCGCGCGCGTACAAGCGCAAATTATCCTCGCTGCGAAAAAACACATCGACATATTTCATTGCCGCGCCTTTATGCAATTAAAATGGAAGGCCTGCGTTTGACTGCGCGCATTTGCGCTGTCACGCTGGCGAATGACCCATTCGACTTTTTTCACGATTGCCTTTAAATGAAAATTAGCCGCGATAGTCGAAACAAGCGAACAGTGATGAAGCCTGAAAAACCGGGATCGGTTGCGAAGCCGGTTGTCAAAGCGACCACCAGGCAGGCCGCGAAACCAACCACCAAACACAAACGCGCGACCGTGGGCCGGCCGCGAAAAGTCGATGGCATCGCAATCGCGGCGGATCGAATTCTCGATGCGGCGGAAGACCTGTTTTCCAGGCGCGGGTTCGACGGCGTGACGATGCGTGAAGTGGCCGAACTCGCCAATCTTGACGCCGCACTTGCGCATTATTATTTCGCCACCAAGCAGGGATTGTTTGATGCGGTGCTGGAACGTCGCGCCGAACTGGTATTTTCCGAGCGCATGGAAGCCTTCGACGTTTACGAGGCTGAATCCGGCGACAAGGTCACCGTCGAGGGCGCAGTCGCCGCCTTCGTCATTCCCTTGCTGGAACGGGCGCGCAATGGCGACGATGGCTGGAAGAACTATTTCCGCCTGCTCGCGCTGGTCAACAATGATGCCTCCCATGTGGCGCAGTCGATCATGACGTATTTTGATCCGCTGGTGCATCGCCTGATTGCGGCGGTAAAGCGCGCGCTGCCGAATGCCCACGAGGAAGATCTGTTCTGGTGCTTTCATTTTCTGACCGGTTCACTCACGCTCGCCCTTTCGCGTACCGGGCGTCTGGACCGCGTCAGCGGCGGACGTTGCCGCTCGGATGATCTCGCGTCAATCGAACCGCGAATGGTCGAATACTGCGCGGCCGGCTTTCGCAGCCTGTGCGCGCGCGGTGGCAAGCTACCCATGAAGAAAGCCGGCGGCACCGTTTCGCGCGGGGCCGCCGGCAGGTAGTAGCGTTAGAACTTCAGCGTGACGCTGCCCTTGACGATACGCGGATCGCCATAGAAGGTCGTGACCGTGTTGAAGAAACCGCCGAACGGGTAACCGGCAACCTTGTAGCGTTTGTCCGTCAGGTTGCGTCCATTCAGGCCCACTTGGACC
>JANLQC010000656.1:0-2812 GCA_031367575.1 Betaproteobacteria bacterium
TAAAAAGATAGCGGCTTCCCGGCACCGTCACTTTGACTGTGTGGTGGGCGCAGAATTCGGCGAGCAGCGTCCAGGGCTCATCGAAGCCCTCAAAATTGGTGATGGTGTGGCGATGGGTGTGACGCAGATACCAGTTGCCGATGAAAAACCAGCGCGGAAAGAGCATGGTACTGACCGCGACAATTCGCGTGCCGGGTCGCGCCTGTCTGAAAATGTTTTCGAGTGCCACGCGCGTACGAATGAGATCGTGGGTATAGCTGAAAAGAATGGCGTCGGGTGGTGCGGGCAGTTTGACGTTGTCGCCGGCGGCATGTTGCATGTGGGTATTGGCGAGGCCCCGTTGTTTTACACGTGCGGTTGCCAGCGCCAGCATGTCAGTTGAAGGCTCGAAACCGAATACCTTTCCCGACGGACCAACCCGCGCCGACAGCAGCGGCAGACACCAGCCGGTCCCACAACCCGCATCCAGCACCGTTTCGCCCGGCTGCAGATTCAGCGCGTTGATCGCCAGTTTTCGGATGCCGGCGATGTAGCGCGTTTGCTGATCGTAGGTCGGTGCCAGCGAGGCGTAGAGTTTTCGCGCCGCCTCGAGTTGTTCGCTCAAGCCGCGTCCCGCGCAAGCCGCAGACCGGACAATTGCCAGCGGGCGTCGGGTGCAAAGAAATTTCGATAGGTGGCGCGGATATGATCCGTCGGCGTGACATACGAACCGCCGCGCAGCACAAACTGGTTGCACATGAATTTTCCCTTGTATTCACCCACTGCACCCGGCGGCGCTTTAAAGCCGGGATTGCTTCATGAATGAAAACTATTTGCAATTTTACGCCGCGCGGCGGTAATTGGATTTTGGTTCGTCTGGCAGGTCGGCACCGAGTTGCTCAAATTGCGCGGGCGAGTGCTTGGTTAATCATTCGACACAAGCCCGCACGTTCGGTTTCCGGCAAAAACAATTTTGCCCGCGCGGCACAGGCGGTGTTGAGGCGCGACAGGAAATTTGCATTGTCGAGGCACTGCGTAAGCAGTGCCTTCAGTGCCAACAGGTCTCCAACCGGAAAGTATCCAGGATACTCGCGGCCCAGCATGCCGATATTTCCCGACATGTGCGATGCAACCACCGGCGTGCCGGATGAAATCGCTTCGACGATGACATTCGCCCCGCCTTCCATGATGGACGGATGAATCAACAGATCGGCGCGCTTGATGGCGGCGCGGGCAAGGCCATGAGCCAGCGGGCCAGCCCAATGGTAATGATGATTTGACTCGGTAAGCATGCGCGCGCGTGCCGCGAGCTTTTCATCCAGCGGCGCGCCGATGTGCAGGATGCGAATTGAAAGGGAACCCGGGAGGGATTCGACCAATCGGAAAATGGTTTCGGGATCTTTTTCGGCACGCAGATGCCCGACTACAACACAATTGAGCGTGCCGCGTTTCTTTTTGGCGGGCGTCAATGGCTTCGCGGATTGGAAAATGACATGGGTCTTGTGGCGAAACTCGCGCGGCACATGCACAATGGCGTCTTCCTGAAGCACCACCAGCGCATCCGCCATTGCCACCGTGACTTGTGCTTCGGCACTCACTTTCAAATCGCGATAGAGGTCGGTTCCGGTAAGCGTGACAATGAGTGGCTTGCCGGGGTGTTGCGCACGAAATTGACGCGCTGACTCGGCGCTGCGAAGTGCGTGCAGCACAATCAATGCATCGATTTTTGGTGATTCGGCTGGTAGCCACGCATTCTGTACAATAATTTCAAAATCTTCGTGAAGCAAAGACTGCCAACGATGCGCGGTGCGCCAATTGCCGTTGTTGGCCTCGGCGAGATAGGGGGTAACAATGGCAACAACAGGCAAAGGATGGGACATTGATGTCGGCGGCCGATGAGAACAAATTTGATCAAGCTGCCAAGGCTGTTACCGTGGATATCCCGGCGTCAATTGAGGCGCTGCGCAATGCATTGATCGAACAGCGCGAGTATACGCTCGGTCTGTACGCGGATTTGCCGGCCAGGTTCTGGGAACCCGCACGATTTCCTTATTCTCCGATTGTCAATCCGCCGCTTTGGGAACTTGCGCATATCGCGTGGTTCGCGGAATTTTTTTGCCTGCGCTGGAGAGAAGATGATGTTGATGGCGCGCGCACACCGTCAATCCTGAAGGAAGCCGACACCCTTTTCAATTCGCAAACCGTTGAGCATCGTGCCCGTTGGAGTAATCAATATCCTGATATTGAATGCTGTTTTCGCTACGTGCGCGAGTCGCTTGCGTCGGTGGTGGATGCGTTGAAAGACGCGTCCGCGAATGACCTTTATGCCTTTCAGTTGGCGTTGGTACATGAAGACATGCATGCAGAAGCGTTGGCAATGACCTTGATGACACTGGGATTGCCATTGCCCGATATGGTCAAGGCCAGACGGCGTTCTTCATTTGTGTCTGGTGATCTCGAATTCGGTGGAGGCGTGTTTGCGCGTGGTGCCAGCGCGCGCTCGTTCCGGTTTGACAACGAGTCGCCGGTTCTTGACGACACGGTCGCGCCATTTTTGATCGCATCGCGACCGGTTACTACGGGCGAATTTTTGGAATTTGCCGACACTGTTTGCTACGAAGACAATCGCTTTTGGTCAACGTCGGGTCTCGAGTGGCGCAATCGGCAGCCTTCACGGCGGCACCGCAAGGAGAATTTGCCGGCTGCTGATTTTGCCGCGATGCATGTGAGTTATTTTGAGGCGGAGGCGTGGTGCGCTTGGGCCGGCCGACGACTGCCAACCGAGGCCGAATGGGAATTTGCGGCATTGCGTTCGCCGCAGTTTTTCGCCTCG
>JANLQC010000669.1:0-1836 GCA_031367575.1 Betaproteobacteria bacterium
TAATCAGGAACCTAAATAACCTCTCTAATACAAGTTGGGCACGTTCAAAGCAAAGGCCATGTACCTATGATTTAACCTGTTCGACTTTTCGTCCCACGTGATGAAAGAGACCCTATTTGTCAATCCGCCAACCGCCCCAAAATTTCCGCCACACAATCTTCCGCATCCATCACGCCGGATTTCAGGTGAATCTCCGCTGCCTCCGGTACTTCATAAGCACTATCAATCCCGGTAAAGTTTTTAAGCTCTCCCCGGCGCGCCTTGGCATAAAGCCCTTTCGCATCTCGCTGTTCGCAGACCTCCAGCGGCGCATCGACAAACACTTCGATAAATTCGCCTTCCGCAAATAGCTCGCGCGCGAGGCGGCGCTCCGAGCGGTAAGGCGAAATGAATGACACCAGCACGATCAGGCCGGCGTCCACCATCAGCTTTGCGACTTCGGCCACGCGCCGGATATTTTCCACCCGGTCGGCTTCGGTGAACCCCAGATCGCGGTTGAGCCCGTGGCGGACGTTGTCGCCATCGAGCAGGTAGGTGTGTTTGCCGGCGGCGTGCAGGCGCGCTTCCAGCAGGCTGGCGATGGTGGATTTGCCCGCGCCGGAGAGGCCGGTAAACCATACGCAGCGCGGCACCTGATGTTTCGCGGCGGCGCGCGCCGGCTGATTGATTTCCAGTGCCTGCCAGTGAATGTTGGCGGCGCGGCGCAAGGCAAATTCAATCATCCCCGCACCGACAGTCTCAAACGTGAGCTTGTCGATCAGAATAAAGCCGCCCAGCGTTCGGCTCTGCGCGTAAGGCAGAAACGCCACGCGCTGACTGAGGGAGAGATTCACCACCGCGATTTCGTTGAGCGCCATTGTCTTGGCGGCCAGATGCGCGCCGCTGGCGATATCCTCAACGTATTTGATTTCGCTGATGGTCGCGGTGATTTCCTTGTGATGCAGCTTCAGCAAATAGGGCCGCCCCGGCAGCAGCGGGTGTTCCGCCATCCATAACAATCGCGCCTCAAACTGGTCCGCGACTTCGGGTGCAGGTTCGGCGGACGCGGCGGCGATGACATCGCCGCGACTGATATCCACTTCATTGGTCAGCGTCAGCGTGACGGAATCGCCCTTCACCGCGCGCGCCACGGTGCCCTCCCACACGACAATGTCTTTCACGACCGCGACGACACCGGAAGGCAATACGCGAACCTGATCGCCGGGACGAACTTCGCCATCGGCAATGCGTCCGCAGAATCCGCGAAAGTTCTGATCCGGGCGATTTACCCATTGCACCGGCATGCAGAAGGGCCGCAGTGCGGTTGCCGCAGCCACGTCAATTGAATTCAAATGGGCAATCAGTGTCGGCCCGCGATACCAGGGCATGTGCGCACTGGTGTCAACGATGTTGTCGCCTTCCAGCGCACAAAGCGGAATCGATTGGATCGAGGTAAATCCAAAACCTGCGGAAAATTCGCGATAGGCCTCGTCGATGCGCTGAAACACCGCCTGATCAAAATCCATCAGGTCCATCTTGTTGACGGCCAATATCACATGCCGAACCCCCATCATCGCAACGATGCGCGAGTGCCGGCGCGTCTGCGTGAGCACGCCTTTGCGGGCGTCAATGAGAATCACGGCCAGTTCCGCCGTCGAGGCAGCGGTCGCCATGTTGCGTGTGTATTGCTCGTGGCCGGGGGTATCGGCGACGATGAAGATGCGTTTGTCGGTGCTGAAAAATCGGGTGGCAACATCGATCGTGATGCCCTGTTCGCGCTCGGCCTGGAGGCCATCGACCAGCAGGGCAAAATCAATCTTTTCGCCTTGGGTGCCGTATTGCTTTGAATCTTTTTCG
>JANLQC010000026.1:0-8783 GCA_031367575.1 Betaproteobacteria bacterium
ATGATGCCGCCCATCGAGGTTCCCATCCAGTGCAACGTCTCAACACCGGTATTGGTGACGCGTGCGATCAGCGCGACCATGTCGTTCATGTATTGCACGTAGTTGTAATCGGCCTTGTGTTCCAGCCACTCGCTTTCGCCGCGCCCCGCCACGTCCGGGCAGACTACCCGATAGTGGTCCGTCAACGCACTGGCGAGGGTATCGAAATCCCGTCCGCAGCGCGTGAGGCCGTGCGCGCACACAAGCACGCGCGGATTGGCCGCATCGCCCCATTCGGTGTAGTGAAGCCGATGAAAACCGGTGGTGGAAAGGCCGCGATAAAAGTGATGCCGCATCGGGTTCACGCGCGGGTCCTGCACCAATGGCGTGGGCCAACGCTGTGAAACACATTTTTTCGAATCATGTCCCCATTCCCAATGTGCCTATGTGCCTTGGTGATGCCAATGCCCGCGTCGTTGATTTTATTCGATTGCATCGGTACTGCGCGCCCACTCCCGCAACACAAATTTCTGAATCTTGCCGGTCGAGGTTTTTGGCAGCGGCCGGAAAATGAATTTTTTCGGCACCTTGAATCTTGCCATGCGCTCGCGGCAAAACGCGAGCATTTCTTCCTCTGTGGCTTCGCCGCCGTCTTTCAATTCCACAAACGCGCAACCGACCTCCCCCCATTTTTCATCCGGTTGTGCAACCACGGCGGAGAGCATCACGGCCGGGTGGCGCGACAGCACGTCCTCCACTTCCTGCGAAGAAATATTTTCGCCACCGGAAATGATCACGTCTTTCGCGCGATCCTTGATTTTCACATAGCCATCGGCGTGGATTACCGCGAGGTCGCCCGAATGAAACCAGCCGCCGGCAAACGCTTCGGTACTGGCATCGGGATTTTTCAAATATCCTTTCATGGTCACGTTGCCGCGAAACATGATTTCGCCCATCGTTTCACCGTCGGCGGGAACGACTTGCATTGTTTGTGGATCCATCACCGTCATGCCTTCCTGCAACAAATACGCGACGCCTTGCCGGCCGTTCAATTGCACCTGTTCATCCAACGCCAATCCCGACCATTCCGGATGCGGCGCGCAAATGCCCGCCGGGCCGTAGGTTTCAGTCAGGCCGTAGACATGGGTCAGCGCAAAACCGAGTTTGGCCATGCCTTCGATCATCGCCCCCGGCGGCGCGGCGCCCGCCACCATCACGCTCACTTTTTGGGTGATGGCGCGCTTCTGTTCTTCCGGTGCGTTGATGAGCATGCTATGCACGATCGGTGCGCCGCAAAAATGCGTGACGCCGTGTTCGCGGATCAATTCAAAAATCAGTTTCGGTTCCACCTTGCGCAGACACACATGAGTGCCGACGTTGGCGGCGATGGTCCACGGAAAGCACCAGCCATTGCAATGAAACATCGGCAGCGTCCACAAATAGACGCTGTGTTTTGGCATCGACCATTCGAGGATATTGCCGATCGCATTCTGGTGAGCGCCGCGATGGTGATACACCACGCCTTTCGGGTTGCCGGTGGTGCCGGAGGTGTAGTTGAGCGAAATCGCGTCCCACTCGTCGGTGGGCATTTGCCACTTGAAATCGGCATCGCCGGTGGCGATGAATTTTTCGTAATCGACGTCACCGAGGCGCTTGCCTTCGCCGGTAAATACGGCATCAACTACATCGATCACCCGTGGTTTTTTCTTGCAGAGCGCCAATGCCTTTTCAATGATCGGCGCGAATTCGCGATCCGTCACCAGCAGCTTCGCTTCGCCGTGATCGAGCATGAACGCAATCGCTTCGGCATCGAGGCGTGTGTTGAGCGTGTTGACGACGGCACCAATCATCGCCGGGCCGAAATGCATTTCGATCATTTCCGGCGTGTTGGCGAGCATCGCGGCGACGGTGTCACCTTTGCCGATGCCGCATTGCTGCAATGCCGACGCGAGCTGGCGCGAGCGCAGGTAAAGTTCACGCCATGTGAAACGGCGCGCGCCGTGAATGACAGCAGTGCGCTCAGGGTAAACGGCGGCCGCTTTCGGCAGAAACGTCAGTGGCGTCAGCGGCGTGAAGTTGGCCGGATTTTTATCTAGGCCCTGATCAAACGGGGTCATGGCAGTGCTCCGAAGCGGTGAAATGAAAGTTGTTGCGCCTCCATTATCGGGCAGGATCGGTGCGCTGCTGTTACCGTCCGATTACAATCGAAAGTCCAGCGTTGGCGCGGTGTTTGGCGGCTTTTCGGCCTGAAAGGCGCGCCGGTGCTGGGGTCTTAGATTCTTGTCGGCTCGTCATGACATTCACGGCTGCCCCTCACCCGACACGCATTTGCGTGTCGGCCTCCCCCAAGGGAGAGGCAAACCCGTCACGCCACCATCGTCTCTTTCATCGAACCCGCCAGCCCTGCCTTTCGCTCGGCCGCCTTCAAGGTATTGCCGAGCAACATCGTGATCGTCATCGGCCCAACGCCTCCCGGCACCGGGGTGATCGCAGAGGCGATATTTTTCGCGGAATCGAATTCGACGTCACCCACCAGTTTTCCATCGGCCGCGCGATTGATGCCGACATCAATCACCACCGCACCGCGCTTCAGCATCGCACCCGTCACGAGGCGGGCTTTGCCAACGGCCGCGATGAGAATATCGGCGTCGCGCGTGAATTTTCCGAGGTCCAGTGTTTTGGAATGGCAAATCGTGACGGTGCCGCCCGCCTTCAACAGCATCATCGCCAGCGGCTTGCCGACGATATTCGAGCGGCCTACGACGACGACGTGTTTGCCTTCGATGCTGATGCCTTCAAACTCCAGCATTTTCATGACGCCATGCGGCGTACACGGCGGGTAGCGGCTTTCATCGATCACCAGCGCGCCCATGTTGGCGATGTGAAAACCATCGACATCCTTATCCGGATGCACCGCCTCGATGATGGCGCGCTCATCGATATGTTTCGGCAGCGGCAACTGAACGAGGATGCCGTGGATGGCGGGATTGCCATTCAATGCGTCAATGATTGCGTTGAGTTCGGCTTGCGAAGTCTTCGCCCCCAACGCATGCACTTCCGAATGCATGCCAATCGCCTCGCAGGCGCGCGCCTTGCTGCGCACATACACCAGCGACGCGGGATCATCGCCGACGATCAGCACCGCGAGGCCGGGACGGGTGCCGTGCTCGATCAATCGATCAACACGCAATTTATATTCGGCGCGAAAAAATTCGGCAATTTTTTTTCCATCGATGATTTTTGCGCTCATGTTGGCGCTCATGTTGGCACCCGAAGCGATTGCGTTTCGCTGACCAGCCAATGGCAGCGCCGATCATGCGCATCGACCGGAACCGCATCGACCCATTGGCAATCAAACGCTGCGGCAACACGCACCGGTTTGTCGGCAGAATTGGCGAGCAGCCGATCATAAAATCCGGCACCGTAACCGAGCCGGTTACCAGTGCGGTCAAAGGCGAGACCCGGCATCAGCACCATGTCGATGTCACTGATGTCCATCAACGGCGCGTCAATACGCGGCTCGCGAATGCCCCAAACGCCATCGACCAGATCGGCGCGGCGGTCGACGCGATGCAGCTTGAGCGATTTTGTGCTTTTGTCGATGCGTGGCAACACCGCGATTTTCTTGTCGCGCAGAAGTTGATCGAAAAACGTTTGCGTATCGAGTTCCTTGCCGAAACTCATGTAGGTGAGGACGCATTTCGCATCGCGATAGGCGGCGAGTGTGAGAAGGCGTTGCGCGATGGCCTCACTGGCGCGTCTTCGCACGTCATCCGACATGGCGTCGCGGGCGGAGAGTATGGTGGCGCGCAGCGCTTTCTTGGCGCTGACCAATTCGGGGAATTTATTCATACCGAATTGTATTCCGCCCGCTCACCGATTTAATTTTTCCACATGATATTTCCGCGCCAACGCAGCCCATATTTCGAGTTTGAAATAGCGTGTCGCGAGGCCGGAAGGCGATGTCAACACAAAGAATCGCGTGCTACCCCAAACCTCGTCCTGCCGCCCGTAATCCACCGCATGTCCGAGCGCCGATTGCGCGGCATTCTTGCTGGTGAACGCGACCTGCGCGGGTTGGTATTGTTCAATTTTTTGCCGGAACGCGTCGAGATCGAACGCATCGTCGGGCAGCGCCGAATCGATACCGCTATGGACTTTGCATAAATCGGTGAGGCCGATGCCCAATGGCAGCAATTGCGGATATTCATGCGGCGCGAATTGGCGCGGCGTGATGCTGACTTGATGCAGGGTCGGCCAGAATTTGTTGCCGGGTTTGGCGTAATAGGGTTTTGCGGCGGCCGACGCAGTTGACGGTGCGGTTCCGCAAAAAACAAGTGTCAACTTTGTTTCCAATAAATCCGCAACGAGGTAGTCCTTCGCGTTTGCAACGGGGCTTGGCAGGTGGAGGTGCCGGCGCAATCAAGCCGCCATTTCCAACGTGATCGCGCGCGCCGCGTGAATCGCCACCCAGCCGCGCAACCCATTCAACCACCAAATATTTTCCGCGCGCGCGATATCCGCACGCACCAGCACCCGCTCCTGCAACACACCCCACGCCACCAACTCATCACGCAACGTGCCATTGAGCAAACCGCACGATAGCGGCGGCGTCCACAACACGCCATCAATTTGCATCACCAGATTGGCGCGCGTGAATTCAGTCAATTCACCGCGTTCATTCCACAGCAGGGTATCGAATTCCGCCTGCCCGGCGGGAGCATGTTGTTGGTAAATTTCGCGGCGCGTGGTTTTGTGCAGCAGGAATTCGTCGGCGCTGGAAATCGGCAATTCGGCCAAACGGAAATTCGCGTTCGCCGCCGTTTCGTCGATCGCAACCGCCTCCGTGCGCAGGTGTCCTTCACGGTCAAGCAGCAACCTCACCCGCCAAACACCGCGTGGATACTCGCGTTTCAGCCGATCAAGCGTTTCCATGGCGGGCGAATGTTCAAACGCAAAGCGAAAATGCCGCGCCGAATTTTCCATCCGCGCAAGGTGCCGATCGAGCAGCGCGAACCCGCCTTCCTCCAGCCGCAGCGTTTCCATTAACTCAAAAGATTTCGATGCGCGCTTCACGAAGCGGCTTTTATAAATCACTTCCGCCCATTCGCCTTCGACGGTGGAATCCCAGGTGATCCCGCCGCCGACGCCACACGTCGCCTGACCAAGTTCGATCCACACGCTGCGGATGCCGACGTTAAAACACGCGCGAATCCGCCCATCGACGGCCGGGGCGACATAGCCGATTGCACCGCAATAGCTGCCGCGCGGCGCACTTTCCAAATCGCGAATGGCACGCATCGCTTCCACTTTCGGCGCGCCGGTGACCGAGCCGCAAGGAAACAGCGCGCGGAACACGTCGGTGAGGCCGAGGCCTTCGCGCAGACTGGCGTTGATGGTTGAGGTCATTTGCCAGACGCTCGGCAACGGCTGCAAAGCGAACAGCGCGGCCACTTCAACCGAATTCGGCGCGGCGATGCGCGAGAGATCGTTCCTCAATAAATCGACAATCATCAGATTTTCCGCGCGCTCTTTATCCGAATGAGTGAGCGCCCAGGCGATGCGCTCGTCGGCTTCCGGTGTATCGCCGCGCGGTGCCGTGCCCTTCATCGGTTGGGTGGTCACTTTGCCGTCGTTAAGCGTGAAAAACAATTCCGGCGACACCGAAAGCAATTGCGCGCCGCCGATATCGATGAACGCGTGATAGCCATTCGGCTGCGCCAATTGCAGCGCAGCGTAAAACGCACGCGCGTCGCCGGAAAAATCCGCATGGAGGCGGGTGGTGAAATTGACCTGATAAAAACGGCCGTCGCGAATGTCAGCACGAATCGATTCAACCTTTTCGCGAAATTGAATGTGATCGATGTCCGAATGCCATTCACCCACGCAATAGTTCACGCCCCCGTTGGGAGACATCGATGCGGCTTGCATATTGGGCGAACGGGTAGTGCTCGACGGTGCGGCAAACTCCGCAAACCACGCCAACGGCCCGCCGTCAGAGACTTGTGTCGCCAACGCGGAATCAAACGCGCCTGCCGCTTCGTGCGCGACAAATCCCACGCACCAATTGCCGGCGGCACTCGCACGCGAAACGGCTTCCAGCACGCTGACCACCTCGTCAATCTTTGTCGCCACATGCACGGCTCGCGGATCGGTGAAGAGGTGCCGCAGCCGCTCGGACGGCGTCAGCGTCGGCAGCACGGGAAAATCAATCTCGCAGTGGATGGAAATCATTTCAAGCGAAGTGTGGCATAAAAAATTCCAACCTGACTTCGCCTGTGCGGCATCGGTTAAACATGCAACCCTGCGCCGGGGGCGTGAATGCGATTTTCATTCTCGATGTCCGTCACCGGTCGCCAAACTCAACTTTCGTCGGGTCATGGATGATCGGGCGTGTAAACGTAACGAGGTGGCCAGAGGTTGCGAACGGTTCGCACATAACGCCACTTCCTCCTTTTTTGAAGAAGGAAGTGCTCCGCCCAGTGTCGTGCTTTGCAATCAGCAGAATTGCGTTGCGACTTCCAGCAAATTCCTAGCTTCCGCGAGGCTTCTTCGGCACGAACGCGGGCGGACGCGTGAAGGGCTGCGCGTGCACGACGGCGATTTTCCCGGATGCATAGACAATCGGTGTCGCGCTGATCGGCGTCTCTGCGGCGGCAGCGGCGGCGGCCTTGGCGGCTTTGCTGGAAGGCTTGGCGGCGGCTTTGGTGGTCGATTTGGTTGCAGCCTTTGCGACTGCTTTCATGGGACGTACTGAAGTATTTTTCATTGTATTTATGTTGGGGGGCGGGAACAAAACACAATAGCGCATTCGCACATATAAATCAATGACTTACGCTTTTATTTTTGCGGCCGACCGGCAACGGTGAAGTCACGGATCGCGCCAAACCGGTCACGAAACACCATGCCACACCATGCATTTGAGAAAACCGTGGATTCCGGCGCAGACGTTCAGAAGCTGCGTCGCTCGGCAACCTTGCGCCGGTTCACCGACCGCTCCACCTGCAATCCGGGATACGCCAGCGTTTTCAAGGTGATGAACGTCCCGACAACCGCGCGCGCGGTGGCATGGCCGATTTCCAACCCGGTAAGTTCGGCAACAAGTGCGGCAAGCATTTTGCGCTTGAGCTCATGCGCATTGGCGTGGCGCGCATAAAACTTTGCAAAGCCATGTTGAATCCCCTTCGCCAGCGCCGCGTGCGCAAGATCGGGTTTGAGGTATTCACGATAGAGGTCGGTTGGCTTGCCATCGGTCGCGAGCAGGCCGATGCGTTTTGCCAGTGCGATGAAGGCACGATCCGATTCGCGCGAGAAGCCGAGCGTGAAACGCAGATATTCGTGACTGAAAATTTCCGGCGCGTCGCGATCCTGAATCTTGACGAACATCGCCGGCAGCACGCCGTAGCCAAACATGAATGGCGGATATTCGGGTTGCCGATCAACGTGCGGTTTTTTCGGTGTCATGGCGTCGGGAAAAATCTACCGGAAAATTGAATTGCCTGATTGATTGCCTGATGAAAAGTGTCGAATTTGTGTTGCCGGAATTTTATTGCTGTTTCGATTCTATCCGATAGCGGCCGTCAGGTTTGGCGCATACCCTTGCCAATGCCAATGCCAATGTGATTACCCTACCGCCCCCAATGCACAATAAACCCCAGCCACGGCAAAGGCAAGGACTTGAACGGATTCATGTCCGTGACCACGCGCGTCAATCGACCTTTGTCATCGTATTGAAGCTTGACGCGAATCTCATCATCGCGATAAATCCGGCAGACGCGATTCTGAATCGGCACCAACGCATACACCAGTTCACCCGAGCTGCATGAATCAACAAATTTCGAGCGCGCGAGCCGGCATTGTTTCGCGGAAATCACGGACACGGGAATTTGCCGCGAAGACCAATACGCCTGCGCGAGTGCGGGAGTGGCCAGTGAGGGCTGATTCGCCGCCAACAATGCGGACTCACGCTCGAATTCGGCGGTGCAGGCACCATCGGTAAAAAGCGGCGGCATCAGGGCAAGCCAGACCAGAAGCATCACTGCGAGGAATTTGAGCATGTCAATGGTGAACGGTTAGTTGCGTGCGGGAAGGATAGCTGACCGACTGAACCTTGGGGAAGCAATTATTTCGTGTCATTCCCGCGAACGCGGGAATCCATTTTTCGTTGCAAAACTTGGGGCTGCGAGTTGACCGAAGGAAATCCCGATAGGGACGCGGAGATGACACGCCTGGACTCAATCAGAGTCTCCTTAGCGGGAAAACCCATTGCACCAACGCGGCGCTTGGGGGGGCTATTGCGTAGGTCGCGACATAAGCCGATTCCTCGCGGCAACACCAATGGCGACAAAATCCTCTCGATTGTAGGAACACGACTACACACCTTCGGGCACATGACCGATGGGACGAATCGGGCGCGGCAATGACAATGAGTGCTGCTTTCGCCGGATTCGGCGAAGACCACACGCATTCATTTCTGGAGGACTCCATGAACACCCGTGAAACAAATAATCTGACCATTGCGCGACCGTTCGTCACACTCGCCGTTATTACCGCGCTAGCCGTGCTCACCTTGCCGGGCTGTGCATCAACAGGGGACATGCCGCGTGAGGAGATGGCGGTTGCCCGCGCGGCGGTGGATCGCGCGTCCGGACCGGCGGCGGCGGAAGCGCCGATCGAAGTTTCCCAGGCACGCGAAAAACTGGAACGCGCCAACGCCGCTGTGGCCCGCAAAGACTATGACGAAGCAAAACGGCTTGCCGAAAAGGCTGAAGCCGACGCCAATCTGGCCGAAGCAAAATCGCATT
>JANLQC010000035.1:0-5200 GCA_031367575.1 Betaproteobacteria bacterium
GCCTACGGCCACCTCAACAACGTCGTGTTTTATTCGTACTTCGATACCGTGGTGAACCATTATCTGATTACGCGCGGCGTCATGGATATTGGTACCAGTCCGGTCATCGGGCTGGTGGTTGAGACCGGGTGCAGTTATTTTGCGTCGGCCGCGTTTCCCGAAAAACTGTCGGCGGGATTGCGTGTTGCGCATCTGGGCAATAGCAGTGTGCGCTATGAAATTGCGCTGTTCCGCGAAGGCATCGATGACGCCATCGCGCAGGGACATTTCGTGCATGTTTATGTGGGCCGCGAGACGCGCCGCCCGGTGCGGGTACCGCTTCAGTTGCGTCAAGTGTTGTCAAAAATCCAAGTTGCCGCTCAATCGGAGTCATTATCATGAAAATGAAATGGTCAATCGTTGTTCCGCTGGTTTTGATTGCAGGATTCGCCATTGCACAAGCGCCCGCCATCAAGCGCACGATATTGCAAAAAGGCGATGTGCCGGTCGAGGGCGCACGCGAAGTGATAATGGGCACGGCTGAAATTGCGGCCGGCGGTGCGACAGGAAGGCATTCGCATAACGGCCCTGAAACCGGTTATGTGCTGGAAGGCACCTCGCTATTGGAAATCGACGGAGACACACCGAAAATGATGAAGGCCGGCGATAGCTACTTCATTCCCGCCGGCAAAATACACAACGCCTCCGCTCACGGTGGGGGCAGCGCCAAAGTGCTGGCAATTTATGTCGTTGAAAAGGGTAAGCCACTGGTGATTCCAGCGCCGTAATCAATACCGAGTGGCACGCACAAAAAAATTGTCATCCTGAGCGAAATGAAGTATCTCGCTGCATGGACAAGATCCTTCCCCCGGATCAAGTTCGGGCTCAGGATGACAAGTAAATTTCAGGCGCTGCGCTACACCAGGATAATCGGCGACTGAAACCGTTTTGCCAACCACCTGCCGATATCATCGACTTCTTCAATGCACACGCTGTGCTGCATGGGATATTCGCGCCATTGAACCTGGTAACCCTGCGCTTCAATTTTGCCTTTTGAGAGTCGCGCCAGTGTCACCGGTATCAGGGGATCCTCGGTCCCATGCGCCATCAGGATCGGGATGTTTGCGTTGGCAAGGGTGCGCTCGGTCGCCAGCGAATTTTCCAGCGGCAAATAAGTGGAAAGCGCCATGACTCCCGCGAGGGGTTGCGGATGGCGCAATCCGGTTTGCAATGCGATCGCGCCGCCTTGCGAAAAGCCGGCCACCACGATTTTGTCGGATGCAATCCCGCGCGTCGCCTCGCGTGCAATCAGTGCGTTGATAAAACCTTGCGATTCGCGCACGCCGCTTTCGTCCGCTTTGCGCGCCGGGCCATCCTGCAATTCTGAAAGCGTGATGTCGTACCAACCCGGCATTTGCTGACCGTTATTGATCGAGATCGCTCGGGTCGGTGCCTGCGGAAAAATGAATCGCAGCGGCAAGTCGTCGGGGAGTCCGAGTTCCTTGACGATGGATACAAAATCCCAGCAATCCGCGCCCAGACCATGCATCCAGATGATGGTGCCTTTCGGTTCCGGGCCGGTCACGAGTTCAATGTGGTCGATGAGTTTTGTCATGGTATTTTGAGAACATCAATCAATCAATCAAAAATTCCACCATTCCCACGTTCCATCGGGCCTGCGATTGGTCGAGGCTAGAATTCACGTTTTCCCGCGTATCGATGTTTTACCAAAATTCGATTCCTGCCCCCGGCCTACTGCCTGCCGGGGGCAGGCTCCGCAGGAATAACGGGTGCAGTGAGCTTGGCGGAGTCGGCTTCAATACTGGCGCGGTATTCCAAGCATAAATGCCTGAAACGCCGCGCCAGTGCTAGGGTTTAATCGTTTCAATTCTGTTCGGTCGGTCGCACCGCCGACTTTGGTCGAAACGCCTTGATCACATCATCATTTGTTTCCAGATACGGCCCGCCGATTAAATCCACGCAGTAAGGCACCGCCGCAAAAATGCCGACTTCAATCGGTTTGCCATCGGCGTCCTTGAACCCTTCCAATGTTTCCTTGATCGCCTTCGGTTGTCCCGGCAAATTGATGATGAGTGACTGCTTGCGGATTACCGCCGTTTGCCGGGACAAAATCGCGGTCGGCACAAAACGAAGCGAAATCTGCCGCATGCGTTCACCGAAGCCATCCATGACCCGATTGGCAATCGCGAGCGTTGCATCCGGCGTCACGTCGCGCGGTGCCGGGCCGGTACCGCCGGTGGTGAGTACCAGCGCGCATTGTTCGATGTCGACAAATTCCTTCAACGTCGCTTCAATCAACGCCTGCTCGTCGGGAATGACGCGCGCAACAATCGTCAGTGGATTTTTCAGCGCCGATTTCAGCCAGCCTTCCAGCGCCGGCAGGCCTTCGTCCTGATACACGCCCGTTGACGCGCGATCACTGATCGATAGCAGTCCGATTTTCGCCGGATCAGCTCTCATGCTTGCGCTTCCGCCGCCGCTTCGCGCGATTGGGCAACAATCATGTCGTGCAACATTTGATACAGCAGCCGAAAATGCTTGGGCGGTTTGCCTTTCGATTTTTCCTCTTTCGCGGCGTGGAGATGTTTTTCCAATTCAACACGATTGGCTTCGGGAAATTCATTCATGAAGCCGCCGAGTGCCGTCGCATCTTCCAGCAATCGTTCGCGCCAGCGCTCGGCCAAATGGTGCAACGCGGTTTGTTTTTTATTGGGCGCTTTTGAGGCGGTGAGTTGTTCGATGATCGGCGCGGCATCGATATTGCGCATTATCCGACCGATGTATTGCATTTGCCGTTTGTAGCCCCCATGTTTGGACGTGGGAATGCGCTTGGCGTCCAACACGGCAATTAGTAGTTGTTCGGGAAGGTCAAGCTTGTTGATCGATTCGACCGAAAGCCGCACCAGTTCAACACCGATGTCCTGCAACGCCAGCATATCCCGCTTCTTCTGGCTTTTACTGATAGAATTTTCGTCTTCCTGAGTCATTCGCGTACCTTGTGTTGCATGCTTGTGTTGCCTCATTTGCGACCAAGCGGCCATGATACCTCACGCCGCATCGTCGGCTTCTCCCAACCTCTTGTCGATTGTGCCCCCTGTGACTGCAAAAACGCTTACCCGCCCCGCCACTTCCCGCGCTCCCGCAACCGAAAAAGCACCGCCGCATTTGCGTGATCTCGCCGCCTTCACGCTGGAACGCGCCAAGGCGTTGGGCGCGACCGCGGCGGATGTGGAAATTTCCACCTCGGTCGGGCAAAACGTCACGGTGCGCATGGGAGAAGTTGAGACCATCGAACACAATCGTGACAAAGGCATGGGGGTCACGGTATATCTTGGCCAGCAGCGCGGCAATGCGTCCACCACCGATTTATCGCATGAGGCGATCGAGCGCACCGTCGCCGCAGCGCTGGCAATTGCCAAGTACACGGCACCCGACGAATTTTCCGGCTTGCCCGATCCCGCGCGCCATGCGATTCCGCCGTTCGCCGATTGTGAAATTCATCACCCGTGGGTGCTGCCGGTAGACGAGGCAATCGAGCTTTGCAAACAAATCGAAGCGGCAGCATTCGCCGTAGATAAGCGCATCGACAATTCCGATGGCGCGTCGGTTTCCGTCTCTGACGCCGATTTCATTTTCGCCAATTCCAACGGCTTCACCGGCGGTTATCCCACCACCCGTCACAGCATCAGTTGCACCATGATCGCCTCCACCGAACAAGGCATGCAGCGCGACTACTGGTACGCCGTTGCGCGCGACGCGGCGCGGCTGGAAGCGGCCGAAACCGTCGGCCGCAAAGCCGGCCAACGCACGGTGGCCCGGCTCGATGCGCGGCGCATTCCCTCGGGCGATTTCCCGGTGTTGTTTGAGGCGCCGGTGGCTTCGGGGTTGATCGGCAGTTTTGTTGGTGCCGTCAGTGGTTCTGCCCTGTATCGGAAATCAAGTTTCCTGATGGACAGCATTGGCCAGCAAGTTTTTTCGTCGCTGGTCACCATTCGCGAAGATCCGTTTGTGAAACACGGCCTCGCCAGTGGCGCGTTCGATGCCGAGGGCGTGGCCACGAGCGTGCGCGATATTGTCAAAAATGGCGTGGTGCAGGGCTATTTTCTCGGCAGTTATTCGGCGCGCAAGCTCGGCATGCAGACCACCGGCAACGCGGGCGGCAACCACAATCTGATCGTTCCTTCAGGTCCGCTGGATTTCGTCGGGCTGGTGCGGAAAATGCATCGCGGACTGATCGTCACCGAATTGATGGGCCAGGGCGTGAACAACGTGACTGGCGATTATTCACGCGGTGCGGCCGGGTTCTGGGTTGAGAACGGCGAGATCGCCTATCCGGTCGAGGAAATCACCATCGCCGGCAACATGAAAGACATGTTCAAAGGCATCGTCGCCATCGGCAGCGATGTGCTGGCGCTGGGATCCAAACATGTCGGCAGCATCCTGATTGATCGGATGTCAATCGCCGGCGAGTAACGTTCTTCACCGCCTGATCCATACTTTCCGCTGAATTCGAATTCCGGCCCTATGTAGAAATAAAATCACGCGAGGAGCATTCATGCAAAGACGTAATTTTCTGAGCTCAGCCGGTGCCGGATTGGCGGCGGGTGTGGTGGCCACTCCGTTGTTATCACATGCGCAAACCGCTGCACTGCCCACCATCAAATGGCGCATGACCTCCAGCTTCCCGAAAAGCCTCGACACCCTTTACGGTGGCGCTGAGACCGTGGCCAAACGCGTCTCCTCCGCAACCGGCGGAAAATTTACCATTCAGATTTTTGCCAGCGGCGAAATCGTTCCCGGCCCGCAGGCGCTGGACGCCGTGAGAGACGGCACCGTCGAATGCTGCCACACGGTACCCTATTACTACTTCGGTAAAGATGCGACCTTCGCCTTTGGCACCGCGTTGCCATTCGGCATGAATGCGCGCCAGCAAAATGCCTGGATGTACCACGGTGGCGGCCTCGCGTTGATGCGCGAGTTTTACAAGGATTACAACGTCATCAATTTTCCGGCGGGCAATACCGGCACACAAATGGGCGGCTGGTATCGCAAGGAAATAAAAACCGTAGCCGACTTGAAAGGCCTCAAGTTCCGCATCGCCGGATTGGCCGGTCGTGTGCTTTCCAAACTCGGCGTGGTGCCGCAGCAAATCTCCGGCAGCGATATTTATCCGGCGCTGGAAAAAGGCACCATCGACGCC
>JANLQC010000487.1:0-2838 GCA_031367575.1 Betaproteobacteria bacterium
GCTGGCACTGGCGGGCGCGGTGGTGGTCTCCGGGTTCGTCGCGCTGACACTTTCGCCGATGCTCTGTTCGTTGATACTCAAGCACGACGTCAAGCACGGCAAAGTCTACAACGCGATCGAATCGGTGTTGTCGCGAATGACGATTGCCTACAAACGCTCGCTGACGGCGCTGCTCGGCAAACGATTCGTCGGCGTAATTGTCTGGTTCGCCTTTGTATTGTTGGCGGTACCGCTGTTCATGAGCCTGAAGCAGGAACTGGCACCGATCGAGGATCGCGGATTCATTTTTGGTGTGGTCTCGGCTCCGGAAGGATCGACCGTTTCCTACACCGCAGAATATGTCAAGCGGATTGAGAATTTCTACAGGGACATTCCGGAAATGGCCCGCTTCAACTCGATCGTCGGTGCCCCAACGGTATCCGACGGTCGGGTAATCCTGCGCCTGAAAGACTGGGATCAGCGCAGCCGAAGCCAGCAGGAAATTGCGCGCGAACTCGCCCCCCAATTTCGCAGCCTCGCGGGGGTGAATGCGTTTGTAGTGAGCCCCGCCTCGCTCGGTCAGGGGCGCGACAAGCCGCTGCAATTCATCATCATGACCTCGGCACCGTTCGGTGAACTGCAACAATATGTCGATCAATTGATGGCGGAGACGGCGAAGAATCCCGGGCTGACCGACGTAGACTCTGATCTTCGGATGAACAAACCCGAATTGAAAATTGCCGTCAACCGCGACAAGATCGCCGACGTCGGTGCCAACGTGGAAGCGGTCGGCCGCACGCTGGAAACCATGCTCGGCGGGCGTCAGGTGACACGCTTCAAGAACGACGGCGAACAATACGACGTCATCGTGCAAGTGGCTGGCGTGGATCGATCCAATCCGGACGACATCACCAATATCTATGTGCGCGGCCGCAACAATGAGATGGTGCAGCTTTCCAATTTGTTGTCGGTGCGTGAATCGGTGGCACCGCGCAGCCTCAACCACTTCAACAAATTGCGCGCCGCGCGCATCGAAGCCAATCTGGCCCCCGGTTACGCCGTCAAGGACGCGATTGAATTCATGAAGGACGCCTCAAAACGCGTGCTGCCGCCGACGGTGCAAAACGATTTGTCGGGGCAATCGCGCGAGTTTCGCGATTCATCCGGCAGCATTTATCTCACCTTTGTGCTGGCGCTCGCGTTCATTTATCTGGTGTTGTCCGCGCAGTTCGAGAGCTTCGTCGATCCTTTCGTCATCATGCTGACGGTGCCGCTGTCCATGACCGGCGCACTGCTCGCGTTATGGCTGACCGGCGGCACATTGAATGTTTACAGCCAGATCGGTCTCATCACGCTGGTCGGCCTGATCACCAAGCACGGCATCCTGATTGTCGAATTTGCCAACCAATTGCAGGAGCGCGGCATGGCATTGCGCGAGGCGGTGATTGAATCCGCCACGCTGCGATTGCGCCCGATCCTGATGACCACCGGCGCGATGGTGCTGGGTGCGGTACCGCTGGCGCTGGCGCGCGGTGCGGGTGCGGAATCGCGGCAGGTGATCGGCTGGGTAATTGTGGGCGGCATGTCGCTTGGCACCGTGCTCACACTGTTCGTGGTGCCGACTTTTTACACGATCTTTGCGCGCAACCACCAGCACGCGCGCGATGTGCTTGAAAGTTCTGGCACCGGCACGCGGGTCGCGGCGGCGGCAGGGGATTAGTCGCAATCGGGTATTTCTATTTACCCCAATTCTTGTCTCCCCGGCGAACAACTACCACGCCTGCGCCGGGCCTGGGCCAAATTTTGCCAATGCATCAATGTTTTACGAAACTTGGATACCGGCCTGCGCCGGTACGACAGAGGTAAATAGTGATACCTCCGTGACAAACTCTATATCCAGCGCGGCTTTCCGGGCGATTTCGTCCCGGGAATCCCGCCATTGCTAGACTCTTTGTCGCAAACCTGCGCTAAAACCGGCTCACGTCCGGGCTGCGATAGAAACTCAGTACTTTCGGAACATACGCCATCGTCTCAGGATAGGGTGGAATCCGGTGGCCGGCACGAATCACCGCATTCTCGCCCGCGTTGTAACCGGCGATCGCGAGTTCCATGTTGCCATTGAACATCTTCAACAAATCACGAAGATAGCGCGTCCCGCCCTGGATGTTTTGCCCCGGATCATAGCTATCCTGCACACCATAGCGTTGCGCGGTGGCGGGAATCAGCTGCATCAAGCCGACCGCGCCCTTCGATGACACCGCGTTCGTGTTGTAACCGGATTCTGCGCGGATGACGGCGTGAACCAGCTTGGGATCAAGTCCGTATGCGCGTGCAGCATCGTTGATTAGCGGCACCAGCCGCGAAATATCCACCGCTGTGGGGCCGCTCGCCGACCACGCGTTGGGGCGAAATTGGCCGGTGACGGGAATGCGATAGACAAGCTTGTAGCGCCGATCAAGGTGCGGCAAATTTGAAAAATGCGTGATGCCGTTTTCGTCCTTGAACGAATAGATATTTGCGAACGAGGGTGGCGAATACAATCCGCCGAATACGCCGACGATTGCGCATAGCATCAGACATGCCTGTGCATGTGCAATCGCAATGTTGGGGCCACGGGGGCGCGGCGGGCGAATCCCGCGAAATCCACCATTGCCACGATCAAAAATTGCCCCAAAGGCCATGTAAACTGTCACTTACTTTAAGTATGTTTGGAAACTCATTGAATTTTATAACCATTTTCAGCCAAATGTCGAATGATTATCGCTTGTTTGACCTTTTTTACTCGCCCTCGTTCCTGTAATCTAGCCGAATGAACAGTGTCAAGCCCAACGTCGTCGTGTCACTCATCGCCATGGTGCG
>JANLQC010000040.1:0-4030 GCA_031367575.1 Betaproteobacteria bacterium
CGTTCTGTTCGAAGCAGGTGCCTACCTGGGCGGGCACACCAATACCGTTGATGTCACGCTGGATGGCGTCACCCATCCGGTCGATACCGGTTTTCTGGTGTTGAACGATTGGACATACCCGAACCTCAACGCGCTGTTCGCGCAATTGGGTGTGGAACTCGCCTTGTCCGATATGTCGTTTGGCGTGAAATTGCTGGACGAACAGGGCCGGGGCCAGTTGGAATGGTGCGGCTCGAATAATCCGGCGACCATTTTCGCCCAGCCCGCGAATTTTTTCCGGCCCGCTTTCTGGGGCATGCTGCGCGATCTTTTTAGATTCAACAAAGCCGCGACGGCACTCGCACAAGGTGCGGGCAACACCACCGGAACGCTTGGCGAATTTCTCGATGCGAACCATTACGGCGCGCCATTTCGCGATTGGTATTTAAAGCCGATGGCGGCGTGCATCTGGTCAACGCCGACCACGCAAATCGACGCGTTCCCGTTGGCGACCTTCGTCACCTTTTGCCGCAATCACGGACTGCTCTCGGTCAACCATCGCCCGCAGTGGCACAGCGTGCGCGGCGGTGCGCGAACCTATGTGCAAAAAATGGCGGCGGCACTCGACGACGTGCGTCTTGGTGTACGGATTTCGGCGGTGCAATTTGACATGAATCACGTCAGTGTGGCTTCCAATGCGGGCCTTGAAAAATTCGATCAAGTAATTTTCGCGTGCCACAGCGATCAAACCGCCACCTTGTTGGGCACCGGCAACCGCGAAGCGTGCGAACTCCTCCACAAAATTCCCTACCAGTCCAATACCGCCATTTTGCACACCGACGAGAGACTGCTTCCCGACCGCAGGCGCGCGTGGGCGGCGTGGAATTACCTGGCCTGGCATCCACAGGTCAATGCCACGCGTAGTGTATCGACACCCGACGCACCGGTGTCGTTGTCCTATCTGATCAACCGCTTGCAGCCGCTGCCGTTTTCGACCCCCGTCATCGTTACCATGAATCCGTTGATCGCGCCGGACCCCGCCAAGGTGATACGCAAAATTTCCTATGAACATCCGGTCTTTCTGGCCACCAGTGCCACAACCAAGCGGGCATTGCGCGCGCTGCAAGGCAAGCACCGCATGTGGTTCGCCGGTGCATGGACGCGCTATGGATTTCACGAGGATGGCTTGATGTCCGGCATTGCGGTGGCGAAGGCATTGGGGGCCACCGTGCCGTGGGCGACAAACGTGCCCGCCGCCGATGATCTGGCCAGCATTTATCCTGGAGTCGATGCATGAGTGTCTCGCCGCACCAAGCCGCAGCGGCGCTTTGCGTCGGCCGCGTTTTTCACAAGCGCCTGCGGCCATTCGAGAATGCATTTTCCCATGCGGTATTTTTTCTGCGCGTGCCGCTGTCGCAGCTTGATCGCATCGGCAATCGCTGGCTGTCGCGCAACAGTTTCAATCTGCTTTCGTTTGTTGATCGCGATTACGGCCCGCGCGACGGCACCAGTCTCGAGGCGTGGATGCGGGCACTGCTGAAACGCGAGGGCATACGCACCGCTGACGGCGAAATCGTGTTGCAGACGTTTCCGCGGTTGCTGGGTTACGTATTCAATCCGGTCAGCGTCTGGTATTGCCATGACCGCGCGGGACAACTGCGCGCCGCGCTGTGTGAAGTCAACAACACGTTTGGTGAGCGTCACAATTATCTGGTGGTACATGATGACCAGCGCCCCATTGATGCCAACGATTGGCTCAGCGCGCGCAAGGTCTTCCATGTCTCGCCGTTTTGCGCGGTGACAGGCCACTACCGTTTTCGCTTTCAGCAAGATGCCGACCGTGCTTTCGCGCAGATCGATTACTTCGATGGCGCAAATGATGCCGACAAATTGCTCGTCACCACGTTGCATGGCACGCCTGAAGTGCTCACTTCGGGAAGCACGCTGCGCGCATTTATTCGCCACCCGCTCATGACTTTCGCGGTGGTTTTTCGCATCCATTCGCAAGCGGTCACGCTTTGGCTGAAGCGCCTGCCGTATTTCCGCAAGCCAGAGCCGCCGTCTTTTGAAACCACCCGCTGATATTTCCGCCCCTTTTCCAATCTTCCTTAATCCCATGAGTACAACTGCCAACCACCTGAACAACCACAACAGCCACGCCCCTTGTTCCCACTTGGCAAGGCGTCTGCCACGCGCCGCAAAATTGTTCCACGCACTGATGCAACGCATCGATTGCGGCACGCTCACATTCACCTCACCGGAGGGCAACGTCAGCCACTTTCGCGGTGCGCATGCAGGCCCCGATGCGGATATTCGATTCGACGATTGGGGTGTTGCCGCGGCGGCAATCCAATCGGCCGAAATCGGTCTCGCCGAATGTTATCGCGATGGTCGCCTGCATACGTCGGATCTCACGGCGTTCCTGATGCTGTGTGCGGCGAATCAAACGGCGCTGGAACGCGCGTTTTATGGCAAGCCGTGGGTCGCGCTGCTGTTTCGCATCAAGCACATGCTGCGCTTTAACACGCGCGCGAACGCGAAGAAAAACATTCACGCGCACTACGATTTGTCCAATGATTTCTACCGGCTGTGGCTGGATGAATCGGTGACCTATTCGAGTGCCATTTTCGACGCCGACCCACCACCATTGGTGGATGCGCAATCAATGGCGGCCGCGCAGGTCGCCAAATACCAGCGCATTCTCGCCATTCTCAATCCCGAGCCGGGTGAAACCATTCTTGAAATCGGCTGCGGCTGGGGCGGATTTGCCGAATATGCGGCGCGCACCCGGGGCGTGAGGGTCACCGGCATCACGTTGTCGAATGCGCAGCTGGTGTATGCACGCAAGCGCATCGCCGATGCCGGGGTTGCCGACAAAGTTGAATTGCAGTTGGTCGATTACCGTGATGTGCGCGGACAATTCGACCATGTCGTGTCGATCGAAATGTTTGAAGCCGTCGGCGAGCGTTTCTGGCCGACCTATTTCAATGCGCTGCATGCGCGCCTGAAGCCCGGCGGCCGCGCCGTCGTGCAAACCATCACCATTGCCGAGGATGCATTTGATCGCTATCGGCAGACCAGCGATTTCATTCGCGAATTTATTTTCCCCGGCGGCATGCTGGCACCGATTCCTCATTTCATTGCTCTGGCCAGGGCGGCTGGTTTGACGGTGGGCGAGCCGTATCGATTCGGGCTTGATTACGCGCGCACGGTCAAATGGTGGCATGAGCGTGTGAACGAAAAAAAAGCATTGATCCGGCCACTCGGCTTTGACGAACGATTTCTGCAACTCTGGCGCTTTTACCTTAGCTACTCCGAGGCCGGATTTCGCAGCGGACGATGCGACGTGATGCAAATTGAATTGACGCGGCCAGGTTGATGAAAGCATCAATTGCATTCAACATGCGAATTATCCGCGCATTGTTTTTGGCATTGGCGGCAATGTTTCTTGCATTGCCATGCAGCGCACAGGCATTGCCCGCGCCGGTCATCGCCGAGCATCCCGGCTTGAGTGCGCGCGGCGAGGGCGTGATGCGTTTCTTCGGATTCAAAGTCTATGACGTGCGCCTCTGGACGATGATGAAACCATTCGCCCCTGGTGAGACGTTTGCGCTGGAACTGGTCTATGACATGGCGCTCAATGGCCGCGACATTGCCGAACGCAGCGTGCAGGAAATGCGCGGGCAGGGCCATCGCGATGAAACAAAACTGAAACGCTGGGGCGAGGCGATGGCGAAAATATTTCCCGATATCAAAAAAGGCGATTCGCTGATCGGCGTCTCGATTCCCGGCAAGGAGGCGCGCTTCTACACGCGCGAAAAATTCATCGCCACCGTGCCCGACCCCGAATTCGCCCAAGCGTTTTTCGATATCTGGTTATCGGAAAAAACCAGCGCGCCTGCGGTACGCGGCAAATTGCTTGCCGCGCCCTACGCACCCGGAGCGGGCGCACCACCATGAGCACTTGCCATACGCAAACAAATCCGCCGGTTTTGCGTTGGCGGCTGTTCGCCTATGGCGCATTGGCGGTGCCGCTGGCGATGGCGGCATT
>JANLQC010000062.1:0-4283 GCA_031367575.1 Betaproteobacteria bacterium
AATGCTTGATCTAACCGGCGCATTGGCGGCGTAGTCCCGCAATCCATCGTGTATACAACCGATCCGCCAGCGTTCGCAATGCGACCAGATTGCTTTCCATCGATCGCTGCATTTCTTCCGGTCGTTGTACGCTTTTCGACGCGATCACATTTTCCGCCGCCCAATCGCCGCACCATTCGTTGATCATCGCGGATGTCATTTCCGGATGGCATTGCATGCTGAGCGAATCACCAATCACATACGCCTGATTGGCGCACGCCTCACCGGTGAGGATGCGGGTGGCACCCGCAGGCAGCGAAAATGTTTCGCCGTGCCATTGAAAGGTAGTGAGCGTCGATGGTGCGGTCATATCCTCACCCAGCCATTCGCGCGCGCTGGCGTTGTCTTCGGTGACGACGGAATTCCAGCCGATCTCTTTCACCGTGTTTTCCGAGACCACACCGCCCAATGCTTTCGACATCAATTGCCCGCCGAGGCAATGGCCGATGCAAGGCGTCCCGCGTGCCGATGCGGCGCGAATCACCTCGAGCATTGGTGGAATCCACGGCAGCTTGTCGTTGACACTCATCGGCCCGCCCATAAAGCAAAAACCGGAAAATTTTTCGAGCGCAACCGCGAGCGGCAAAATCGCCTCGCCTTCGTCAATCTTGAATATCCGCCAGGGTACCGAATGCCGATCCAGAAAGCTGGCAAAATAGCCGGGCCCATCGTCGGAGGAAAAGCGGAAAATGGCAACGGGTTTCATGTCTATGGGAATAAAGGGTTTGCACATGGCGATTCGATATTTTACGCACGCTTTGATATTTTATTTATCGATGGCGGGCGGCGCGGCGTGGGCCGTCAGCGTCACGCTCGTGGGACTGTTTCCGGGTAAGGCGGTGGTGGTGATCAATGGTCAGGATCCGCGCACGGTATCGGCGGGCCAAAAATCACCCGAGGGTGTGACACTCGTCAGCACCGCCGCCGACACCGCCATTTTTGATATCGAAGGCAAGCGGCAAACGCTGGAATTGGGGCAGCATTTTGTACCGGCCGCGAGCAGACCGGGTGCCACGCTCGCCATTGCCGCCGACGGGCAGGGTCATCATTGGGCGGCGGGGCAGGTAAATGGCAAGACCACGCGCTTTCTGGTTGATACCGGTGCGACCAGCGTATTTCTGCCGGCCGCTTTTGCAAGAATTGCCGGTATCGATTACTTGAAAGGTCAGCGCGGATTTATCCAAACCGCGAATGGCCAGACAGTCGCCTACCGGGTGACGCTCGACGCACTCGCCGTCGGCGATATCACGCTCTACCAGATTGAAGCGAACGTGATTGAAAACGGTCTGGATACGGCGCTGCTGGGAATGAGCTTTTTGAGTCGAACGGATATGAAGCGCGATGGTGCGAATCTGGTGTTGACGAAGCGGTTTTGACTTCGCTTCACCCAACGCAAAAAGCCCCGCAAATGCGCGGCCTTTTTCTGTGAAAGCGCGAAACTATTGCCTGATTTTATCGCGCTCAATCATCGCATAGGCACTGTGGTTGTGGATTGATTCAAAATTTTCGGACTCGACCATATACGCTTCAACCCGCGAATCGGCATTGAGTGCGGCGGCCACATCGCGTACCAGATCTTCAACAAATTTCGGATTGTCGTAGGCGCGTTCAGTGACAAATTTTTCGTCCGGGCGTTTCAGAATTCCGTAGAGTTCGCAGGATGCCTGTTGTTCGGCAACCCGCACCACGTCTTCAATCGAAAGCGGTTCGGCACCGCGCACCGAGATCGTCACATGAGAGCGCTGGTTATGCGCACCGTAGGCGGAAATTTCTTTTGAGCACGGGCACAGGCTGGTCACCGGCACGACGACTTTGGTCGTGATCTTCGCCACACCGTTGTTGATTTCACCGGTCAGCGTGACGTCGTAATCAAGCAACGATTTCACGCCGGAAACAGGCGCGGTTTTTTCGATGAAAAACGGAAACTGCATCTCGATGCGGCCCTCGGTCACGTCCAGACGCACGACCATGCGTTCGAGCAACGCCACCAGTGATTTTGAGGAAAACGGTTCGGCGTTGGTCTCAAGAATTTCGACAAAGCGCGACATGTGCGTGCCCTTGACGCTATCGGCAAGCCGCACATTCATGTCGAACATCGCCACTGAATGGCTGACAACACCGCTTTCGGTTTGCACACGGATCGGGTGACGCAACGCTTTGATGCCCACGCGGTCGATGGAAATCTGGCGGGTGTCCTTCGAGCTCTGTACATCCGCAATGCGGTGATCGTTCAAAACCGGCAAGTGCGGGTCGCGCTGATTCATGAAAAATCCTTTTGATACGGTTGCAAAGTATAGCGTGGTGCCAATAGTTGAGTAAAGCTGTCAACCATATGGGGGCTTTACGTGGATGTTCAAGCAATCGGCGGAGTGGTACCCAAGGAACAGTGAGGGCAGTGAGACCAGTGAGGCCAATGAAAAAGGGGCACCCATGCGGGTGCCCCTTTTGATCCAGACCTGAATTGCCGGTCAGGATAAAACGTTACATGTGATACGCCGTCTCGCCGTGCGACGTGATGTCCAGCCCTTCGCGTTCCTCGTCTTCCGGAACCCTGAGACCGACCACCATCTTGACGATGAACAGCGATACCGCCGCGACCACGCCTGACCAGACCACGCACACGCCGACCGCCTTGGCTTGAATCATGAACTGCTCGCCAATCGAGGTGAAGCCCGACGTTGCCTTGACCCAATCGGTGACAAACCCCGGACCACCCAAATCAGGCGACACGAATACACCGGTCAACAACGCGCCGAGAATACCGCCGACCGCATGTACGCCAAACACATCGAGCGAATCATCGACCTTCAATATTTTCTTGAGTCCCGACACACCCCACAGGCAGACCACACCCGCAAGCAAGCCGATCACCAACGCGCCGGGAATACCGACGTTGCCTGCGGCTGGTGTGATGGCAACCAAGCCCGCCACCGCGCCGGAAGCCGCACCCAGCATCGAAGGCTTGCCCTTGAATATCCATTCCGCGAACGTCCACGACAACACCGCGCAGGCGGTGGCGAGGAAAGTATTCATGAACGCCAGCACGGCTGAATTACCCGCTTCAAGTGCGGAGCCGGCATTGAAACCAAACCAGCCGAACCACAATAGTGATGCGCCGACCATCGTCATCGTCAGGCTGTGCGGCGTGAGGGCCTCCTTGCCGTAGCCGATACGCTTGCCGAGGAAATACGCGGCCACCAAACCGGCCACACCGGCGTTGATATGCACCACGGTGCCACCCGCGAAATCGAGCGCGCCCCACTGCCAGAGCAGGCCGGCGGTGGCATTTTTTGCGTCGACCACATTGGCCGCCGTGTACGCATCCGGGCCAGGCCAGAACCAGACCATATGCGCCATCGGCACGTAGCTAAACGTGAACCAAAGAACCATGAATAGCAGAACCGCGCTGAACTTCATGCGCTCGGCAACCGAACCCAGGATCAGGCAGCAGGTGATCGCAGCGAACGTTGCCTGGAACGCGGCAAACAGCATTTCAGGTATGACCACGCCTTTGCTGAATGTCGCGGCCATGGCGAATTCGCCTTTAGCGAGATCGGCAATGCCCTTGAAGAACAATCGATCCGTTCCGCCGAAATAAGCGTTGCCCTCGGTGAACGCAAAGCTGTATCCGTAGATCACCCACAGAACCGTGATAAGCGAAAAAGTCACGAACACCTGCATCAATACCGACAACATGTTTTTGGATCGCACCAGACCGCCATAGAACAACGCGAGGGCCGGCACGCTCATCAACAGCACCACCGCGGTCGAGGTGAGCATCCATGCCACATCACCTTTGTTGGGGACAGGGGCGGGTGGCGCGGCGGTGGCAGCCGGTGCGAGGGCACCCGCGCCAGCTGCTGGCGTGGCCGCAACGGGTGCAGCCGGCGCTGGCGCCGTTGCGGCTGGCGCGGCGGTAGTCGGTGCCGCAGCCGGTGGTGCGTCGGCCTTCTTGTCTTGGGCATGCACGGTGCCGGTCAACATCAGACCGGTCAGCAGCGCGAGCGTAGCGAATAGTTTTTTCATTTAAAGGCTCCCTGGATTAAAGCGCGTCGGCGCCGGTTTCGCCGGTGCGAATGCGCACCACTTGCTCGAGATTGAACACGAAAATTTTTCCGTCGCCGATCTTGCCTGTGTTGGCGGATTTTTCGATGGCTTCGATGACTTGTTCGATCAGACCGTCGTTCACGGCCGCTTCGATTTTTACCTTGGGCAGAAAATCGACGACATATTCCGCGCCGCGA
>JANLQC010000065.1:0-1937 GCA_031367575.1 Betaproteobacteria bacterium
TGTATTCGGAGGGCATCATCACCGCATGCACCCGCTCACGGCCCAGCGCATCCACCGCAATGGCCAGCGTCAAAGCCGAATCGACCCCTCCGGACAGCCCCAGCAAGACGCCGGGGAAACCGTTCTTGTCAACGTAATCGCGCAATGCCACCACCAGCGCGCGATACACACTCGCCTCGGTCGATAGCGCCGGATGCACCGCGCCCTTGAATCGGCCTTGCGCGAACTCCACCACGCCAAGCGTCTCTTCAAATTCGCGTTCCTGATAACCGACTTCACCGTCAGCATTGATGCCAAACGAGGCACCGTCGAACAGCAATTCGTCCTGCCCGCCGGTCCAGTGCGCATAAAGAATCGGCACGGCACTCTCACCAACCCGCGCACGCACCACGTCGTAGCGGGTCGCCAATTTATCGATGTCGTAGGGCGACGCATTCGGCACCACGATGAGCTCGGCACCGGCTGCCTTGGCGGCGGCGACCGGCTCGGCGAACCACACATCCTCGCAGATCAGCACGGCGATTTTCACGCCTTGATGATCAAACACAAACGGTTGATTACCGGTTTCAAAGTAGCGTTTTTCATCGAACACCTGATAATTCGGCAGGCGCTGCTTCAAATAGGTGCCGATGACGGCACCGTTTTCCAGCAGTGACGCCGCATTGAAAAGTTTTCCGGCTTTCAATTGAGGGTGGCCGACGATGATCGAAATGTCATGCGTTTGCCGCGCGAGATCGAGCAGTGCCCCGGCGCACGCGAGGCGAAAATCGCGGCGAAACAGCAAATCCTCCGGCGGGTAGCCACACAGCGCCAATTCCGGCGTGACCAACAGCGTCACCCCTGCGCTTTTGGCACGCACTGCATAATCGAGAATGCGCGCCACGTTGCCGGACATGTCGCCCAGAATTGGATTCATTTGTGCGATGGCGATTTTCATTTTTTTGCGTCGGTATTTTCGGCGGGTGAATTTGTCACTATTATACGTTTCAGCCATTTTTGTAAGTCCAAGATTGATGCGTGAAGTCACTCTCAAAGTCCTCGATTCCCTCGCCACCATCGCGGCCGAACATTGGGACGCACTTGTCGACGCCAGCGGCGGCAACCCGACGCTGCGGCATGCTTTCCTGCAATCGATGATCGAGGCCGGTTGTACCACCCCCGACACCGGCTGGCTGCCGCAATTCCTTACGCTTTGGCGTGAGATTGAAGGTCGCGAATGTCTTTGTGGCGCCGTGCCTCTGTACCTGAAGACCCACAGTTACGGCGAATACGTTTTCGATTGGGCGTGGGCGGAGGCCTATCAACGCCACGGACTCGATTACTACCCGAAGCTCCTCGCGGCCGTTCCGTTCACGCCCTGCACCGGCGCGCGGCTCATCGCCCGCACCGCCGCCGACCGAAAAATTCTCATCAATGGCCTCTTGAATCTCGCGCGCCAAAACGATGTCTCTTCGCTGCATGTGCTTTTCCCCAACGCCGATGAACATCAACTGTTGACCGACGCCGGCATGATGGCGCGCACGTCCATTCAATTTCATTGGCAGAACGCCAGCTACCGAAATTTCGATGGGTTTCTCGCGACCATGAGCCACGACAAGCGCAAAAAATTGAAACAGGAACGGCGCAAGGTCACCGAGGCCGGCATCACGTTTCGTCGTTTGGTCGGCAATGAAATCACCGCGACCGACTGGGATTTCTTCGCGCATTGCTATGGCCGCACCTATCGCGAGCATCTCTCAACGCCCTACCTGAACCGCAAATTTTTCGGACTGATCGGCGAACGCATGCCGGAAAATATTTTGTTGATCGTCGCCGAGCGCGAGGGAAAACCGATTGCCGGCGCACTGAATCTGTGGGACGAACGGTCCCTTTTTGGCCGCTATTGGGGCACCACCGAATTTCACTCAGGCCTGCATTTTGAAACTTGCTACTACCAG
>JANLQC010000507.1:0-5392 GCA_031367575.1 Betaproteobacteria bacterium
AGTACCGCAAGGCAGAACACGATCAACAACGCGATCGGGCTGACGATGCGATGCAGCAGCAGCCCGAATTTTGTCCACAGTGCGTTCAGTGGCGCGAGCACGCGCGGCACCAGGAGCGCGGCAATCAGGAATAGCACTGCCAGTCCCAAAGACCATAGACGAACGGGTGCGCCGCCAACCAATGGGTAGAGCGCGACCAGCAAAAACACGACGCAAAAGACGATGCCAAAGGCCTTGTCACTACCCCCGCTGCCCCCGGCCGGAACCGTAGCAACCGCATCGGCTTGATGATGGTTGGGCGAACGGGCATCGTTCATGGGATTAATCTCAGGTATCTCAGGTTGGATTGAGGTGCGAGGCCAAATTCATGCGCGTAGGATTTTCAACCGCTTTTGCCGGATTATCGCACAGGCGTTTTTTCCTTCGATTCGAAGTTGTGATTGATTTACGCACGTCGCGGTTGACGGCACGAGTGGGCACGAGTGAGCGGCGGCTTGCCCGGGAAGAATAAAAGTCTAGCACTGGCGCGCCTTTCCGGGCAATTTCCGTCTGAAATCCGCATAAATAGGCGATCTACGTTTTTTCTTTTGGCATAACTTTTCCAACGGCACCCACGGTGTGTCCGAAACGCGCCCGCGTGTTTCAAGCTACGCGACCGGCGAGCCGCGCGTGACAAAGTCATCGAGGGCAACGACGCTGATTTCCGATGGATTGCGCCAACGCAACGCCTCAACGATGGCGCGGGCCAGCTGCAAATCCGTGACCAGCGACACGCCCGAGTCGATGGCCTGACGACGGATCAAATAACCGTCGGGCCGGCCGAACTGGTCGTACTCGCGTGGAATGTTGATCACAAAATCGACGTGGCCCTGCTCGATAAGGTCGAGTGCGCTGATACCGGCACCAGACCCTTTTTCGACCGCAGTACATGGAATGCCCAGTTCAACAAGAATTTCTGCCGTGCCGCGTGTTGCGTAAAGGGGCAATTTCAATTCTTCGACCAGAACCCTCGCCTCATCAGCGAACCAGTACTTGTCCACCACCGGGCCCAATGACAGCAGTACGCCCTTCTGCGGAAAGCGCATGCCAGTCGCCAGCAACGCGTGCAGCAACGCTTCGTGCAAATCGCGGCCGAGACAACCTGCCTCGCCGGTGCTCATCATTTCCACGCCCAGCATCGGATCCGCTCCCGCCACCCTCGAGAACGAAAACATCGGTGCCTTGACCCCGACGTAGTCGAGATCCAGATGCCTGTTGACGATGTCGCGGCTAACGCCGAGCATCCGTCGCATTGCTTCCGCGGCAAAATTCTCGCCGGTCACTTTCGACACAAACGGAAAGCTGCGCGACGCGCGCAAATTGCACTCGATCACCTTGACCGCATTGTGGCGGGCGAGGAACTGGACATTGAACGGCCCGGTAATCGATAGCGCGCGCGCCAGTGTCACCGCGATTTGCTTGACGCGCCGAATGGTTGCGATGTAAAGGGTCTGCGGAGGCAGCACCAGCGTGGCGTCGCCGCTGTGGGTGCCGGCATCTTCGATGTGCTCGGAGATTGCCCACAGCACCAGTTCTCCGTTGTCGGCAACGGCATCGATTTCGACTTCGCGCGCATGGGTTTCAAATTTGGACACCACCACCGGGTATTTCGACGACACCACCGAGGCGCGCGCCAGAATGCGCCGCAACTCATTGGCTTCGTGTGCGACCGCCATCGCCGCTCCACTGAGCACATAGCTTGGACGCACCAGCACCGGGAATCCGCCGAGTTGTTCCACAATGCGGTCGGCGTCATTGGCGTCGGTGACGTGTGCCCAACGCGGCTGATCGATGCCGAGTTCGTCGAGCAACGAACTGAAGCGGCGCCGATCCTCGGCCGCGTCGATGCGTTCAGCACTGGTGCCGAGCACGTTCACGCCGGCGTTGGCGAGGCGAATCGCGAGGTTATTCGGAATCTGGCCGCCCATGCTGACGACCACGCCAACGGGACGTTCGTACTCGTAAATGTCGATCACCCTTTCGAGGCTGATCTCATCGAAGTACAAACGGTCGCAGATGTCATAGTCGGTGCTGACTGTTTCCGGGTTGTAGTTCAGCATGATGGTCTCAAAGCCGAGCGCCGAGGCGGCCTCGGCGGCATTGACCGCGCACCAGTCGAATTCGACACTGGAGCCGATCCGGTAAGTGCCGGAGCCGAGTATCAGGATCTTCTTTCGAGGCGATGGGGCAATGTCCGATTTTTCGGCATGGTAGGTTGCATAGAGATAGTTGGTGTCGGCGGGAAATTCGCCGGCCATGGTATCGATCTGGGCGTAGTGCGGCTCGATGCCCTGTGCCTTGCGCTCGGCACGAATGCGCTCACTGGTGGTACCGACCAGCTTGCCGATGGCCTGATCGGAGAAGCCGAGTCTTTTCACATTTCTCAGCATCCCGGGCTCGAAGGGAAGGGTTGAGCGCGCGAGTTGGCGGTAGGCCTCGACGATGGGTTCGATGGATCGCAAAAACCAGCGATCAATGCGCGTCAGTTGGTGAATTTCATCGATGCTGATGCCGTCACGAATCGCCTGCGCCACGGCAAAGATCCGCAGCGGGGTGGCGTTGCGCAATTCATCGCGCAGGTCATCAAAATGAAATGCGCCGGGATCGAGGCCACGCACGCCGATGTCGAGCATCCGCACCGCTTTCTGGATGACCTCCGCAAACGAACGGCCGATCGCCATTACTTCGCCGACACTCTTCATTTCAGTGCCGATCCGCGTTGAAGCTCCCTGAAACTTGCCGAGATCCCAGCGCGGAAACTTGCACACTACATAGTCCATCGCAGGTTCAAAGAAAGCCGTGGTGCGGCGCGTGATGCCATTCGGAATCTCGGTGAGCGCGTAGCCCAGCGCCAGCTTGGCGGCGACGTAAGCGAGCGGGTAGCCGGTCGCCTTGCTCGCCAGCGCGCTCGACCGCGAAAGCCGGGCGTTAACCTCGATGACGCGGTAATCCACGCCATCGGGGTCAAGCGCGAACTGGATGTTGCATTCACCGACGATGCCGAGGTGGCGAATGGTGCGAATCGCGACCGAGCGCAGCAATTGAACCTCGGTGTCGTTAAGCGTTTGCGATGGCGCAACCACAATGGAGTCGCCGGTGTGGATGCCCATGGGATCGAAATTTTCCATGTTGCACACCGTCACGCAGTTGTCGCGCGCGTCGCGCACCACTTCGTATTCGATTTCTTTCCAGCCCTGCAGGCATTCCTCCACCAGCACCTGCGCGACGCCGCCGGCGAACGCGCGCCGCAGTGCTGAATCGACATCCGTTTCGCGCTGGACGATGCCGCTGCCTTTCCCGCCGAGCGTGAAAGCGCTGCGCAACATCACCGGCAGGCCGATGGTTCGGATCGCGGCCCGCGCTTCTTCGATCGAGTGACACGCCTGACTGCGCGCCGTCTTGACGCCAATTTCGTCCAGACGTCCGATGAACAATTGCCGATCTTCCGTATCGCGGATGGTCTCAATGGGTGTGCCCAGCACCTGAACGCCATGCTTCGCCAGCACACCGCTGTCATGCAATGCCAGACCGCAGTTCAACGCCGTCTGGCCGCCGAACGACAGCGCGATGGCGTCCACACCTTCTTTGACGATGATTTTTTCGACAAATTCGGGGGTGACCGCGACCAGATAAATGCGATCAGCCATTCCCGGGCTGGTCTGGATGGTGGCGATATTCGGGTTCACCAGAACGGTGGCGATGCCTTCTTCGCGCAACGCCTTGAGCGCCTGCGAGCCGGAGTAATCAAACTCACCCGCTTGCCCGATTTGCAGCGCGCCCGAACCGAGCACCATCACCCGGTGCGGCTTGCGCGGAAGATAAACGCCGAACATGGTCAGCGCGCCGCCATGGAGCCCACCAGGCGCATGAAGTCGTCGAACAGGAATCCCGTATCCTCCGGACCCGGGCTCGCTTCCGGGTGAAACTGCACGCTGAAGTACGGATGGTGTCGCGAGCGGATGCCCTCGTTGGTACCGTCGTTAATGTTCACGAACCAGGGTTCCCAATCATTGGGCAGTGAGTCGTCTTTGACCGCGTAACCGTGATTCTGGCTGGTGATATAGCAGCGCCGGGTCAGGAGATCCTGCACCGGTTGATTGACACCGCGGTGACCATACGGGAGTTTGTAGGTGTCTCCGCCAGCGGCCAGCGCCATGATCTGGTTGCCGAGACAGACGCCGAATATCGGCTTGCGGTAGCTCCCCAGCAGTGAACGAATCTGTTGCACCAGCGATGTCAAATCCTTCGGGTCGCCCGGACCATTGCCAATCAAAATGCCGTCCGCCTGCGCGGCCAATTTCACGAGATCGGCGTGCCACGGCGCGCGGATGACGCTCGCGTCGCGGGCGAGCAGCGAGCGCACGAGGTTGTCCTTGGCACCCGCATCGACCAGCAGGATAGTTAGCGTGCCGCCTTCATAACGAACCGGTTCGCGCGGCGCGACGATGCGAAAGACTTCCTCGCGCATGTCCACGGCACCGGCGTGCTCGTGCGCTTCATCCTCGCTCAACGATTCGGGATAGACCGATCCTTGCATCGTGCCGCGCTCACGCAAGCGCCGGGTCAGTGCGCGGGTGTCGACGCCGGTCAAGCCCGGGACGCCCTCGTCGAGCAGCCACTCGTGCAACGAGCGGCTGGCCGCGTGATGACTGTACCCATCGACATAATTCTGCACCACAAGGGCTTGCACCTGAATGCGGCCGGACTCATACGGCCGCTCAAGGTTTGCGGATCGCCGCAGCGGCACCCCATAGTTTCCGATCAGCGGGTAGGTGAGCACCAGAATCTGTCCGCAATACGATGGGTCGGTCAGCGTTTCCACATACCCGGACATGGCGGTATTGAACACAACTTCGCCGCGCACCGGTATTAGCGCGCCGAATCCGCGGCCGCGCAACGCGCTGCCGTCGTCAAGCCGCAGCTTGACCGGCACGGTGCATGCGGCGCTCAGCGGTTCATGTTTATCTATGTCATGCATTCGCACTTATTTGCGGACAAGTTTTCAATACCCGGTTGATGAAACAATACCATCATACATTTCCCGATATCCCGGGCCAATTTTTTCCAACGGCGCATGAGGCCGGACCCAATCGCGGGCGCTTGCCGGTTTTGCCATCGGCTGTGATACTTGCGGCACGGCGATGGGGTCTCCCATCCGTCGCCATGCGCGTTTTCAACAATCAGGCAAATCGAGGATCACGGTGAAGATCGGCAAATGGTTTTCGATGGAACGTGACCGGTCGCGAATGGTTCAGCTCGACATACTTCGCGGCGTTGCCATCCTGCTGGTGCTGTTTACGCACAACATCGTCGGCCCCCAGGATTCAGGCTCATTGCAACCGGTTCTTAATTA
>JANLQC010000250.1:0-4400 GCA_031367575.1 Betaproteobacteria bacterium
TGTCAGCGGACATGGTTAACGGCCCTTTGGTGACCGGGCAGACGAGGATTTCAAGCAGCTTGGGATCGAGCGACATGTTTAGTTTTTCCGTTCGGACATTCGTTTCACGACAAATTCGCCAAACGCGTCGGGAAGGATCGCGTCGACGCGCATGAACCACATGCGCTCATCATTGAAGGTTTCGCATTTTACCGCGTCCTTTTCAGTCATCAGTATGACGCCCGCATCAACGCCTGCAAAGTCGGCTGGTGCAAATGGATGATGATCGGGAAACGCGCGCGACGCAGCGGGATGAAGCCCGAGACTTGCAAGATGCGTGAAAAAACGCTCCGGGTTGCCAGTGCCGGCGACGGCAACAATTTTCCTGTTTGAAAATTCGTTCATGCCCTGCTCGATCGTCAGGGTCTTGCCGTCTTGCAGCCGATGAAACGATTCGCGGCCCAGATGCATTCGATAGACGGGTACGTGTTTCGTGTCGGCACCGGGTGTCAACAGGGTTTCTTCAACGCCGCCGTTGATCACAATGGCATCGACTTCCCCGAGCCGATTGATCGGCTCACGAAGCGGCCCGGCAGGCAGCAATGCGCCATTGCCAAATACGCGCACGCCATCGATTACGCAGATTTCCAGATCGCGCTCGAGTGCGTAATGCTGAAGGCCATCGTCGCTGATCAGCACATTCACGTTGGGATGGTCGCGCAACAGCGCGCGCGCGGCGCTGACACGATTCGCCGAAACATAAACCGGCATTTGCAAACGCTGCGCAAGCAAGCGGGCTTCGTCACCGCTTTCGGCAGCGTCACGGGAATTGGCCACCACGCGGATGACGAAATCTTCTGCCAATTGTTTGCGCGCATTTGTGTGGCTGTCGCCGCGCGCTTCTTCGCGTGAATATCCGCGCGCATATCCACGCGAGATGATTCCACAGCGCCACCCCGAGCGCGCCAGAATTTCCGCGAGCGCCAATACCACCGGTGTCTTGCCGGTACCACCGACGGAAATGTTGCCAACCACAATCACGGCAACGCTTATCCGTTCCCGCTTCAGCAAACCCGCACGGTAGAGCACGCGCCGACATCGCACAAGCGCGGCAAAAATCCACGACAGCGGGCGCAGCAACACCTGCCAGAGGCTGTTCTGCCGCCACTGTCGAAGGAACCACGCTTCCATTGACGAGAGAGGATTGATGCCGCGAGCTACTTGCCGGGCTTACCCTGCGTCGTAAACGATATTTTCGTGAAGCCCACCAATCGCGCGGACTCCATCACGTTGACGACCGCCTGATGGGTGGCACCCGCGTCGGCACCGATAGCGATCACCGGGTCTTTCATGTTGCCTGCCGACGCTGCCTCTTTGAGCGCGTTGGCAAACGCGTCCACGCCGGCAAACACGACGGCAACATTGTTCACCGCGTATTTGCCGTTGGCATCGACCGCAATATTGATCACCTGCGGGCGATCCGGCGCTTTTTCCGCTGATGCCTCCGGCAGATTGATTTGCAGTTCGGCGTATTTTGAATAAGTCGTCGTCACCATCAGGAAAATCAGGATGACGAGCAACAAATCAATCAACGGTATGAAGTTGATTTCCGGCTCTTCCCGGGTGCGGCCGCGTTTGAAGTTCACGCGCTAACGCTCGCCGTGAAGGGTTTCAACAAGGCGGATACCCTGTTGTTCCATATCCACCACCATCACATCGACCTTGCCGCGAAAATGCCGGTAAAAAATCAGCGCCGGGATTGCGACCGCGATACCGCCGGCCGTGTTGTACAGCGCCACCGAAATACCATGCGCCAGTTGGCCTGGATTTTGCGACTGCGCGCCCGACGCGCCAAAAATTTCGATCATGCCGATGACGGTCCCAAACAAGCCCAGCAACGGTGACACGGTGGCGATGGTGCCGAGGCCATTGAGAAAGCGCTCCATATCCACCAGCACGGCGCGCCCGGCCTCTTCCATCGATTCCTTCATCACCTCGCGCGAACTCTTGACGTTGGCGAGGCCGGAGGCGAACACGCGCCCGAGAAACGAGTTTTCATTGAGCTTCGTTATCAAATCCGCGCTGGGGCCCTGGGTACGAAACGCCTGCACGGTGTCCTGAAACAGGGTTGGCGGCAACACCACGGACCGGCGCAAAGTCCAGAACCGCTCGCCAATGATCGCGAGGCAGATCACCGAGCAAAGAATAATGAACCAGATGGGCCAACCGGCCGCTTGAATTAGTGTGAGCAAATGGGTGACTCCATTAGTTTTAGAACATTGCTTCGGCCAATGCCGACTTGCTGCATAAACCGTGCTCGCACTTTAGCGTAACCCATAGTCCCTTCACAAGTCACGATTGTGCGCCACGCGCCGGACAAGTTCAGTTTTTGCGGTCTCGTTTTGCAATTGCGGTAGGCGGGGCGCCATTGGAGCCTGACGGAAAAACGGTCTTTCGCGACTCGTCACGCGTCGCAGTCGGACAAAATCAACATCGCCATTTCATCCACAGTGCCTGTGGATAACTCTGTGAATTGCGGCGGGGCAGAACGCCTAAGTTATGAAACTGTAACGGTTTTTTCCATTTCGCCTAAAAAATGAACTTGTACAAAACTTTATAATATTCATTGACTTACGATATCGCTGCCCCTAGGAAATCGGCGCGGATCGCAAATTTGCTCCCAACACCCCACTTTTCTGAAGTGGTTGCTTACTGTGCAACCATCTACCACCCCAGTGATACCATCTGGCATGCCTGCCGATTTGTTTGCCGAAGATAATCATTCCGGATCGCGTGCGCCCAGCCCACAAAGCGCGGCGGCGATACCAAACGCACGTCGCAGCGAAGTCGTTCCTGTTTCTGAATTGAACCGCCTGGTGAGAAATGCGCTAGAGGCCAAATTTGAGTTGATGTGGGTCGGCGGCGAATTGTCGAACCTGATGCGAGCCGCCAGCGGACACTGGTATTTCTCGTTGAAGGATGCCCGCGCGCAGGTTCGCTGCGTGATGTTTCGGCAACGCGCCGCGGCAACCGGATTCACACCCGAAAACGGCATGCAAGTGGAGGTGCGCGCACTGCCTTCACTTTACGAGCCGCGCGGCGAATTCCAGTTGGGTGTGGAAACCATGCGCCGCGCCGGCTTGGGTGCCTTGTTTGAAGCCTTTGAGCGTCTCAAGGCGCGCTTGCAGTCCGAGGGTCTGTTCGGCGACGAGCGCAAGCACGCACTGCCAACGTTTCCGAACGTGATCGGTGTCGTCACATCACTGCAAGCGGCGGCACTGCGCGATGTGCTGACCACCCTCAAGCGGCGCGCGCCGATGATTGAGGTGATTGTCTATCCGACGTCGGTGCAAGGCGCATCCGCCGCCCAGGAAATTGCCGCCGCCATTGATTGCGCCCGCAATCGCCTTGGCACCGATTTGATCGATGCGCTGATCGTCTGCCGAGGCGGCGGCAGCGTCGAGGATTTGTGGCCGTTCAACGAGGAAATCGTTGCCCGCGCCATCATCCGGCTGCAACATGACACCGGCATCGCGGTGGTCTCGGGCGTCGGCCACGAAACCGATTTCACCATCTGTGATTTTGTCGCCGACCAGCGCGCGCCGACACCGACTGCCGCCGCCGAACTGCTCTCGCCGGACGTGGCCGAACTTCGCGCACAAACCGCGTCGATTCGGCAATCGCTGTCGCGTACGTTGCGGCGCACCTTGGACGCGGCCGCGCAGCGCCTGGATCGGGCGGCGCGCAATCTGATTTCGCCCGCCGAGCGATTGCGCCGCGAACACCAACGGCTTGCGCAAATTGCCGCGCGCATGCGTGCGGCAATCGGCAGTCGCCTCGACTCACGCCGCTTTCAATGCACCCTGTTTCGCCAGCGCATCGCCGCCAACGCGCCTGACACGTTATCGCTTCGCGCCGCCCTCCAGAACCGGTGCCTGCGATTGACCTCGTCAGGCACGCGCACATTCGAGTCCAAACGGGCACAATTTGCGGCGGCGCTTCAGGCGTTGACCCATCTCGACCCGGCGCGCGTGCTCGAACGCGGCTACAGCATTGTCCTGCATCGCGGCGGCGTATTGCGCGATGCGCGCGAAGTCACTGCCGGTGACAAGCTCAATGTGCGTCTGGCCAAAGGGACGCTGGATGCAACCGTGACATCCACGCGCGGCGAGATGGATAAATAGACGCTTCACCGGAAGTGCCATTGCAGTCCGCAATGCCTTCAACACGCATTCGGCGCTTGCCAGCCGCCGCGTCGAGGCGTAGATTCGATTGTCCGAACCACCCAACGGCAACATTACTGGAGGAAAATATGGCCAAGAAAGATAAAGGATCGTCGGTTTACAAAGTGATCGAATTGGTAGGCACCAGCAGCGTTTCGTGGGCCGACGCCGCGCGCAACGCGGTCGCCAGCGCCTCAA